>JBEKWX010000049.1:0-22230 GCA_049512675.1 Terriglobales bacterium
TGCCGAAAAGGTAGTCGCCCAAGCCCCCCTCGCTCGATCCCAAGAGCTTTCGCAGCAATCCCAGAAAATGGAGGCTATCGGTCGCCTCGCCGGCGGAGTGGCCCACGATTTCAACAACCTGCTCGCGGTGATTACCGGTTACAGCGATCTGCTGTTGGAAAGTCTAGCTTCCTCTGAGCCCGATCACCAGAAGGTTGAGCAGATCAAACAAGCTGCGAATAGCGCGGCGTCCCTCACGCGCCAGCTCTTAATGTTCAGCCGCCAGCAAGTCGTTCAACCGGTGATCCTGGACATCAACCAGACCGTCGGCAATATGGAAAAGATGGTCCGGCGCCTGATCAAGGAGAACATCGAATTCACAGTTGTGCTGGATCGCTACTTGGATCGCGTAAGAGCAGATCCTGGGCAGATCGAGCAAATAGTCCTGAATCTGGTGGTCAACGCGCGCGACGCGATGCCGAACGGCGGAAAGTTGCGCATCCAGACGACCAACACGCATCTGGAGAAAGACTGCCCTCAGACTGGAGCAGGCGGACCGCGCGGCCGCTTCATATTGCTGGAGGTGACCGACACAGGAACTGGCATGGACCAACAAACCCAGGCGCGCATCTTCGAACCATTCTTCACTACGAAAGCAGTGGGCATGGGCACCGGGTTGGGCCTGGCGACGGTCTACGGAATAGTAAAGCAGAGCCATGGCCATATCGAAGTCCAAAGCACGTTGGGGCACGGCTCATCTTTCAGGATCTATCTTCCTGCTACCGAGCAAACGGAAGCAGACCACGAGTCTCGAAACAACAGGGCTGAAACGGCTTTTTCGGGAGAGACCGTGCTCGTCGTTGAAGATGCGGAACCGCTTCGTGGTTTGATTTGCGAAGCATTGAGCGCGTCTGGGTGCACCGTCTTATCTGCGCGGGATGGCCGGGGAGCCTTGCAAATAGTCAACGAACGGAAAGGTGTGATCGACCTGCTGTTGACGGATGTGATTATGCCCGGAATGAGCGGCCCAGCTCTCGCAAAACGGGTTCGCTCACTTCGCCCCCAGACGAGAATACTTTACATGAGCGGATACAGTGGCGAGTTTCTCCCAGACATGTTGACAGCGGGTGTGTCGTTCATCCAGAAACCCTTCACAGTTGCCGATCTCGCGCGCAAGATTCGCAAGATGCTGGCCGACAAACCCAAAGAAACTTCGGCAAGCGCTGCCGCTTTCTCGCAACAAACCGCCGTAGCTCGAAAAGCCGCTTCGGGCACCTGAGGTACTCCATCTCCGGTGACAACCCAAAGCGAAAGCCGCGCCCCCCGTGCCACCCGAGCAGCATCAACGTCAGTCCCCAAAGACCCCGGAGCTGCTTACGCCATTGACCCGGTCGTGAGCGTTAACGCTAACAATAACCAGTCCATAAACCGAAAGAGAATCTTCGGCAAGAAGTGAAGGTTTCGCACCGGGAACTTGGCCGATTCTGGTCAGCCTTCCTTGAGATGAAGACTGACCATGAGCTAATCGCTTCGGGCCCCTACCTACCGCTGGACTGGGTGCGCCACCCAATGTATTCGGTGCTGATGATTCACGCTATCGGACTCGGAATCGTGGCTGCAAGCGCATTGGTACTCGCGCTCGGTGTCCTACGGGCTCTAATGTTCTTGGTGCGAATTCCCGGAGAGAAAGCAATGTTGATCGCACGATTCGGGGATCAGTACCACGAATATGCAAAGGACAAGGGAACGACTCCTTCCTCGGCTTTGGTTGCGGCATTAGAGCGGCGGGCGCGGCTGATCGCGCCCTCGCGGCGCTCAATGCCAACTACCACCAGAGTTGGAACCTCCTCCTGATCTGGAGACCATAAAGACCTTCATCCCCGGCATAGTGTTGACTCTGTCCCGGAACCCGCATGCATTAACCCAATCGGAGAAAGTGAACTCGATGTCCCGTTGGTTCGTGTCTGGGTGGAAATTGTTTTTGCCCCGATCTCCGCCGAAGCGCGCGGCTGCCTCGACCAGGGCCTTATCCCTCTTCGGAACTTCCTCAGGGATGCCATCGACGAGGACCGCATGGCGCAAGGTTCTATACTGCACGCAGTGCGAAGAGGGCGAAGAATTCCTTGCAGTAAACAAGACAGGACACGAGATCCGGTTTACGGGTCAAGGTTGGGTTGATGCACGCCCGAACGCCTCGGCAGCCCAATCAGAAGGCTGTCCCCGTTGTGGCGCCAAACTGATCGTGACGGTGTTCGGTGCTCAGAAGCGATGTCAACAATGCGGCCACCAATGGCCGCCTATACCCCGCGTTCAACAAACGCTGACCCGAAGAGATATCCTCAACGAGAGGGAACTCTGGGTCCCACCGCGAGGGTGGAGATGACGACCGCGGTGGTGAAGGCCTAGACGAGGTGGCCGGAGCTAGCGAAGATCGCGCCCGTGACGGTCAGCACGTCGATCGTGCTACCTGGTTGCACAGAGCGTGCGCCATTTCGCAGGAGGACTTCAGACGGGAGGTGGAGAAGCGGCATCAGGCCACCCCCGCTCTAAGCAGAGTTCTTGATACTTGATCTTGCACAGTCGGTGAGGGCAGTATTCTGAGTTCACCCAGTTCGAAAGATGATCGGGCTCGACTAAACCCCAATTGATTGTCACTGACCTTCCGCACTGCAAGCAGGTGTAAACGTCGCCCGGGTTGCAGACGTTTATGTTCCTTTCCTCCCAGTCGTTTTGCCCCTTCTCTTTCCCTCTTGCGCAAAAGGGGCACTCTAACGGATGGGAGTCCACGTGCGCCGTTCCAAACATCGGGCTGTGAAAGGCAACATACATTGCAAAGTCACCATCGCACCAAGTTCCACCGCGGGAGGAAAGAGCTGACCTGGCGCAGGACGTCCCGCGATCTGCTTCACCAGTTCCTCGCGCTCCTCCTGCATATCGCGGAAGGTCGAGGAGATGAACACACCGATCTCGCGGCGACGAGCCGATAAGAGCAGCGGGGCTAGCCATAGGATCGGCCCCTTTTGCACGGAGTTAAGATTGGACTTGGCTTCGGCCGCTGCGATCTCAGTTACCTCGCAATGACAGCCTTCGGTAGGGCCAATGGCTCGCGACTCGTGAAGTTAATTCACTCTACAGTTCCTTGCTTCTCCCCCCGTCGGTTCGCTTCGCAGGAATCACGAACCCTATATATTTGATCTGGAGCAATGAGGTGTCAATGGAAGAACTGACGCTGGATCATCTGGTGTTACGGTATTGCCGGCAAATCATCATGCAGGCGATGGATTATGTGCGCAGCCGGATGCGCGAGGAGAACTTGCCCGCCCTCAAACGGCAGGTGCAGAACGTTCACATCGAGAAGTCCGAATTGAATCTCACCAAGGCGATCGATCAGGAGGCGGAAGACCTCATCGTCGAGGCGTTGCGGTTCAAGTTCGCAAAGCTACCGGGCGTGAAGGCTTACACGGTGTTTTCCGAGGAACTGGGCATCCAGACATTTCCCGAAGGCGCCAGTGAGGCCGACGCGGATCTGGTCGTGTTCGTCGACCCAATTGACGGGACGGAATTTGTCGAGGCGCTGCAAGGCGGTTGGTCGTTGATCGCCGTTTATGACCGGCGCGAGAACGATGTGATCGTCGCAGTGGCGGGCGATATTTTCTTGGATCGGATCTATTGGGCGTCCAGGAGCGGCTACGCGGAATGTCTAGATTTTATAACCCACTCGTGGTTTCGGCTGGATGGCGGTACACAACCTAAGTCAAGACTTGCGGGCGCACGGGTGAATGTGCTGACGACAAAGGTGGACCGTTATCGGGCGTTGTCGGAGCAGACGGCCTTGATGGACGCCATCCGCGAACAGGATGGTCGCGTGAATCTTTCGTGGGGCTCGAACACCATCATCCAGGTGGCGGCAGGCTATGCGGATGTGGCGATTGAGTTCGCCAAGGGTTTCGCAACCTACGACATTCTCCCGGGACTCTACATCGGCCTGAAAACCGGCCTGACGATTCTTGACCTACAGGGGAACCCCATCACGTCGCAGCTCGACCTCGACGAAATCCTCATAGCCTTTCGTAAGGATGCCAAGCATCCGAAACGCACGCCGTTTGTCGCGGCCAGGAACCCGGCGCTGGCGGAACAGGTAATCAGGTTGCTGAAGAGAACATGAGTTACCCGGCTGAGGAGGCCACTCCTGCGCGACTTCTCGATGTGAACATTCTGCACCTGCCGTTTGAGGGCGGGCAGGTTCTCCTCGCGCATCCGGCCGCGCACATAATCCATCGCCTGCATGATGATTTGCCGGCAATACCGTAACACAAGATGATCTAGCGTCAGTTCTTCCATCGGCAGCTCATTGCTCCAGATCAAATATGCAAGCTTCGCGATTCCTGGGAAGCGCGCCGACCGGGGGAGAGACCACGGATCTGTAGAGTGAATTAACTTCACGAGTCGCGAGCCATCGGACCCGCGAAAGGCTGCCACTGCGAGGTGACTGAGATCACAGCGTCCAAACCCAAGTCCAATCAATAATTCCGTGCAAAGGGGGCCGATCCTATGGCTAGCCCGCTGCTCCTAGGCGAGGCCCAGACCCTGCTGCTCTACCATGTAAGTTGGTTACTTCAGAAAACGACATGAGAATGATTGACGACGTCCGTGATGCCTATACTCCTAGTGACTTTTGGTCAAAGGTTGCACGACGAAGTTGCCGTCGATTGCTTTTCTATCGGCCGCGTCTGAAGTGGAGGCGGACGATCATGGATTTTCTGCTGGAATATGCAGCGGTCGAAAAGGCTCACGGTTGCATCTTGGAGTCGACGGGCGAACTGTTCTCAGAGTTCCTTGCGCGCCTCACGTGTCGCCTGCAGCGGATGGAGGAGTTGACGGAAGGTGAGAAAGCAGCGGTTCTTGCAGCCCTCAGAAGCAAATCACTCATGCCAGATTTGCGCAGCGACCGTGCGCAGGCCTTGATCTTGAAGGCATGCCTCGAACTCGGTCGCCTGCGTCCTAGGCATCGTTTCATAACGGTTCATTGCAGCCCAATCATGACAGTCGAAGAAATTGTCGAATCGACAATCGGGGTACCTTTGCCGAAACCCGCAACTTATGATTACTCGCCCATAGCTAGTCCTTCTATCTATTCTAACTTGCTGAAACGGGCCAGGGCGACTCCGGAATATCACGTTGCGGTGGCCTCTGAGAACGCTGATCGCGATTACAGGGAGGCTGTCCAGGAAGTCAGCCGCAAGTACGATTCTCTTGATGTGGCCTTCCGCGAGATCGAGACGAAAAGCCAGCTAACGCAACGAGAAGAGCAGTTCGTTACGAAATACAGGGAATACGCAGCCGTCATTTGGTGAGGCGCCCAAACTCGTTCACATGCGAGGAGTTATGTCTATCTTGGATCGCTTATTCAACGTTGCTACGCCAAACACATCGCGGAATAGCACGGCGAACAGATGACCCGGGCCTAGCCCGAGCTTCGCCGCTTCGTTGATTCTGGAGGGAAAAGTGCCTGCTTCTAGTTCAAGCGCCTCCCCGGAATTCCCGGCGCTTCCCACTCGGACCATTCGCGTTTTCGTCTCATCGACTTTCGATGATCTCAAGGAGGAGCGGAATGCGCTCCAGGAAAGGGTTTTTCCACGGCTCCGCCACTACTGCGAGCGGCTTGGCTGGACGTTTCAGGCCATTGATCTCAGGTGGGGTGTAAGCGCCGAGGCCGCATTGGACCAGGGGACGATGCGGATCTGCCTGGCGGAAATCGCCCGTTGCCAGTCGGTCACGCCTCGGCCAAACTTCCTTATCTTGTTGGGTGATCGGTACGGATGGCGTCCTTTGCCGTCCGAGATTCCCGACGCGGAGTTTGCGGCGCTGCAAGCGGAGTTGAGCGCGGAGCACAAGGAATGGTACAAGCTTGACCACGATGCAGAAGGCGGCGTCTGGGTTTTGCAGCCTCGCACTGGACGCTTCACCGATCCGGAGATCTGGGTGCGCGAGGTGGAACAGCCGCTGGGTGAGGCTCTTCGTCGCGCGGCGAGGCAAGCCGGTTTCTCAGCGGAGCAGATGTTGAAATATGAAGCCTCGGCGACCGAACAGGAGATCCATGCTGGAGCGCTTGCGCAGCCGGACGCGGGTGAGCACGTGCTCGCATTCTTCCGCGAGCTTCGCACTCCTCTCGATCTGAAGCTCGAGGCGCAACAAATTCCCGCGTTGCGGAAATACTGGGACTTCATGCCCGAAGGCACGATCGATCAGGACGCCGCCTCGCGGTTAGCCTCTCTCAAACAGCATTTGTTCACGCATCTCGGAGCGCACCGCGTCCGCTCGCGCGAGGCGACCTGGAGCGAACGCGGCATCAGCACCGAACATCTCGGATGGATCTGTGCGACCGTGTACCGCGATCTGCGTCGGACAATCCGGAGGCAGATTGTTCGCCCGCAGGAACTATCCCCCGCTCGGGAAGAGCAATTGCGCCACGATGAGTTCGCGTTCAAGCGTTCCCGCGATTTCACGGGGCAAGCGGCTGCGAAAGAAGTGATCGCGCGGCATATCGAGGACGAAGGCAGCCAGGCACCGCTGGTGTTATACGGGCCGTCGGGATCGGGTAAGTCAGCGCTGCTGGCGGAGGCAGCGCTAGAATACAGGACGCGAGGAACGTCGGTCATTTGCCGGTTTGCCGGAGTAACGGCAGAGTCAACCCAGGCTGCAGCGCTGCTGAAAGGGATCTGCAACGAAATCGACAGGTTATACGGGAAGGACTCATCTGAACTGGCTTCCGACTTCGATCTGCTGATTGACGAGTTCCAGAAAAGGCTGGAATTACCCTCCGCCAGGCAGCCGCTCGTTTTGTTTGTTGACGCGCTTGACCAAATCAGCGCGCCGAACTGGAATTGGCTCCCGCACACTCTTCGCCCGTACACGCGGATCGTAGTTTCGACAACACGTGGGCCTGCGCTTGAACGGTTGCGCTCGCGACTGCCGGAACAGTGCTTCCACCTGCTCGGCCCCATGAACTCGGAGGATGCAGGTTTGTTGCTCGGGAAATGGCTCGCGCGTGCCGGGCGTCGGTTGACACCTGATCAGACTTCGGCGGTGTTGGAGGGATTCGCGGCATGCAAACTGCCTCTCTATCTCCGGCTGGCCTTCGAGGAGGCGCGGCTTTGGCATTCGTACGATTCCATCTCTCCACTGCCAGCCGGCATCGACGGCATGATTGAGCAGCTCTTCGAGCGGCTGAGCGAGGAGAAGAATCATGGCCGACTTTTGGTGAGCCGCGTAGCGGGATACCTGGTTTCCTCTCGAAGAGGCCTTACTGAAAGCGAAATGCTGGACCTCCTGGTCTGTGACGAGGACTATTGGAGTCAATTCTCGCAACGGATCGCGCGGCACGATCTACCTTCACGCCGGTTACCAGTTGCAATCTGGCTTCGCCTTTATCAGGATTTGAATCCTTACCTCTCGTGGCGATCTCTCGGAGGTACCGCCCTCATGACATTTTTCCACGCCAGTTTCGTGGCCGTTGCGGATCGTTGGTATTCGGCAGGGAGTTGGACCAGCCAGACGGCTCATCGGCGGATGGGTGCGTACTTTCAGCGCGTGGCCTGTCCGAAGCGCCGGGGACAATGGGCAGCGGCGTCCGGTCGGGCGCTATCCGAACTCTCATACCAGCGCCGATGCGACACCCGGCAGAGCTATCGAGCCCATCTCTTCGGCGATATACGCTTTGTCGCGGCCGCCGTCGCGCGCGGGCTGCTATACGAACTTCTCGAGGACTTGAAGGCGGCAGAAGTCCCGCTCATGCGGGACGCCGTGCTCTCCGGTCTTGGAGCCATCCTTGCGCGTCCCGAACTGTCGCAGGTAATCGCCTTGAACCGGCTGCGCAACCAGACGCTGCCACCGATTCTCGCAGCATATCTGAAGCGCGCGGAAGCCGAGATGGACCGACGCGGTATGTGGATTTGCGCTCAGACCCCTTTCGGCGACGAGCGAACCGTAGCCGGGGTGGTCTCGGTAACGCCGCAACGAGGGATCTTTCACGCGGTTACCGATGGGCGCTTCCTGGAAGAATACAGTCTGGCCAGTTACCAGTTGATTGGCCGGCGGACGCTGCCGTCCGGTGTGAACGAAAGCGCCCTCGTAATCGACCCGGTTAAGGACCGGGTGGCGTGGGTTGATGGAACCACGGTGTACCTCGATGGCGAGCGTGTACCGCTCAAGCTGCGTTACCCACCGCACTGCCTCAGTTTCTTCGGCGGCCTCATCGGTATCGATGAAACACATGCACTCGTATGGTTTGACACGGAGCGGCGCACCACATCGATTCTCGCGACAGACATCTCGCCCTTTTTCGCGAGTATCACGTTTGCACCTGATCGCCAATCCGCGGTGCTAATCGATGGCGACCGATTGCCGACCCAGCGAATTCTGTTGCTGCGTATGGAAGCAGGTGAGGCGCGCGCAACCGAATGGCCGCGACCGCCCTTGCATGTGTGTTCGGCATGTCTGAACGAAGAGGCGTCGATGATCGTGCTCGCAACCCGCAGTCGCCAGTTAAAGGTGTACGACATGCGCACGGGTTCGCTACTCAAAGAAGCGGATTATCGAATCGCGAGCGGTTCTGCAGTCCGAGGCGTCGCCCAGGAGTGCTGTGCACTAACGGCCGAAGGCCGTTTGCACTGCCTCGTCGCAACCAGCCATGGAGAACTTCTGGCTTGGGACACCGCCACGGATAAAGTGCGCCGCAGGGGTGCGTATTCTGGGCTGATAGAGACAGAAGCGCTAAGAGCGATCGAGCCTATCCCGGCGGAGGGCGGATTCGCCGTGGCGACCGCAAAGTGGATTCAGACTCTCTCCATTGCCGGCGAAGACATAACCTCAAGTAAGGCGCCGATTACGCAGTGCAGCTATTGGCCCGATGGTTGGCTCATCCTCGCCAGTGCCGGCGCAAAATCGGTAACGTGGTTCGAGAAGAACGCTTGGCGCAACGACTACGTCATTGCAAACTATGAACCGCTGACGGTGGCTGCCCACGGCAACGGCGGCGCAACTTATGTGGGCTACAAGAACGGCTCGATTGCACAGCTCGAACCCGGACAGACACCGGATTTGGAAGATGGCTTGGATCTGTTCGATCATGCCGTGTGTGCGGTGATGCCCATGGACGAAGGCCGTGTGCTCGCCGTAAGCGAACGCGGTGAGATCAAGATTGCTCGTTTTCGCCCCGCTGCTGTAGATCGCGTAATCCCGCACATCGAAAATCTGCGAGAAGAACAGTTCGTATGCTGGCTTGGCAATAGCGGGGATTTTGTGAGTTGCGGGCGGTGTCATGCCGGTGATGCGCACACGTCGATTGTCGTCGTCCGCAAGAACGGTTCCCGGGAAACTGTGCTAGAAACTCCGCATAGGGCAGTCGCTTTAGCCGCGGGAACGGATGGCGCTACCGTTTACGTCGCTTTCAAAGAGACCGTGCTGCGTTATCGCAGTCGATCTGGGAATTGGACAAACGAGGGCGAGCGCCGTGTGCCCGTCGACGCGATGCGCTGTACGACTGGTGGGACCCTAGCGATTGCGCGACAAGAGCGAGGCTGCGGATGGTTGGAGGTGTGGTCCGGATCGGAAGAGATGCACACCTTGGCCGCCGCGGAACTGCCTCTGGTCTGCACATCCCTGGCGGACGCCCGGTCTATGATTGCAGCAGGCGCTATTGATGGAAGGCACTGTTTGATGGAGATCCGAAACGAAGCAGGTACCAAAGAATGAAGCGCTACAAGCGTGATAACGATGACAAGATTAACTCTCTAAACCGCTGTTACTTCGACGCGGAGCATGGGTGGGTGCATCTGGCTCTGGATCGGCTCGCGGATGTGCGGCTGGAGTTTGCGAATGACGGACAGGTTGAGTACTGCGAGGCGCTCATCCGCAAAGACTTCCTGGGGCAGGGCGCAGTTGCAGAAGAGTTTTTCCTGAAGGCACTGCGCGCTGATCCCTCGCACAAGTTTGCAGCCTTCAACGCTGCCAAATACGCACGATCGTGGGACGAATTCCAGCGCCAGGCCGGTGTCGCCCGAATCGCGTGTGCTGGCGACCCCGATCTGCAGTTTCTCCGGCAAGTCGAGGAAGGTGCCCAGCACGTTCGATACGAGGATCTGCTAGCCCAAGGAGCTCAGGAATACCAGGCGCACGAAAAATTCGGCGAAAGCGCCGCACTCGCCGAACTTAGCCTCGGCGCAGGACCGCATAGTCTAGAAAACGAACTGGCACTTAGGAGCGGACGTGCACTGGCATTGCGCGAATTGGACAAGGCCGCAGCGAACTCCCGTACCAACCGCGGGGAAGGCTTTCCCCCAGACGAGCGGCTGGCTCTCAAAGACGCAATTAGGGAACTGGGAAAAGCGATCGAGCTTGATCCCGAAGATCACGTGTCATGGAACTTTCAGAGCGCCTGGATGATCTTGCTTTGCCGATGGGAAGAGGCGACTGCCGCGGCAGACAAAGCGCTCTCGCTGTCTCCGGAGGGGTATCTGAAACCCATCACCAATAAAGCGACGGCACTGGCAGGCAAGGGGCAGGAGGATGATGCCCGCGCCCTGGCCATGAAAGCTCTTGAATCGGCGACGAAACTAGGAACTGAGGGAAGCGCAGACCGTGAATTGGCCAAACACCTGCTCGACGATCTGGCGCGGCCGGTGGCATCCGACGATGAAGCCTTGGCGGCTCTCGCCGAACGGATCACAAATGGAGCCTCTCTTATCGCCAGGCAAGAGATGGCACAGTGGCAGAATTCGAGCGACGGAGCCGAGCTGCTTAAGGGTCTTCAAAAGCGATGCGCCGCCGTCGGTAAAGAATGGAGCGACCGGTACATCCGAATCGTGAGTGAAATGCTGATCTATTTCTGCCCGGCCTCGGTGTGGATCTCGATTCTGAAGTTGAGCGACAGCAATTCCACGGCGTATGAGCACTGCCTGTATGCCGC
Organism: Terriglobales bacterium; assembly: GCA_049512675.1. Classification (GTDB taxonomy): domain Bacteria; phylum Acidobacteriota; class Terriglobia; order Terriglobales; family Acidobacteriaceae; genus Acidiflorens. Next base: position 10,946 of record JBEKWX010000049.1, read on the forward strand.
GATTTACATCGCAGCGAATGATCCAGGCGTATTAGGGCGCGATGCTTGCCGATTCCTCGTTTATCTCCTTTTGGGTGCACGCGAGCCCGCCCGGATTCGGCGATCCTATCGCGAAGCCATTCTCGGCCCTGCAGCGGCCGGATCGGGCGCCTTTGCCGGTTTGGCAGACCGTATGCGTTCTGAGCTCGTGAGCGTAAATAAGGCCTTGGTGAAACTCGTCGCGGATCAGCCTCCGCTCACCGATCACGAGCTTGAACATGCGTGCCACATCACATTGTCTCGATTCCAAGATTTCAAGTCGGAATCCTTCGAGCCTAAACGCCGACGCTGGTGGAGCGCCTTGTTCGGCGGGTAACAAGAAGAGCAAACGCTCTTGTCAGCACCGCTGCTTCCATCTAGGCGTTCGTCGATGAGCATCGATTCATCGATCGAGGAAGACGGGGTTCGGACTCAAGCGGCACGACCCACATGAGAATTCTGGTACCAATCGGAATCAGTATGCAAGGGCACTTTGATCGGATAGTAGCTTTTACGCAGTCTCACAATGGACCCTTTGTGCGACACAGGGTCGGTGGTTCAAGGACACTCACCCTACTTCCAGAATTTCCAAGATTTCTTTGGCTCAGGGGAGTATTCCATTCGGGGTCCCACGACAGCGGCTATGCTGGCCTTAAGGAAGGGGTCGTTAGATTCTTTATAGATCGCTTTGAGGGCCGACAATGCTGAAGGATCGTTGATACGGGCCAATATCTCCACGGCTGCATTGCGATCCATGAAATCTTTGCTTCCGTCCTTTATGATCCCAACGAGTTTGTCCAGTTGCTGTTTGTCCATAACTGTGGTTCCTTTGCCATTGCTACATCTAAACATCACGGCGGGGTCCGGCGGTTCGGCGAAGCGCCTTCGGCCTCGTCTCCAAACAAGAGTAATACGGAATTTACCTTTTGACCTCCGCGGTGTCAGAAATCGTGCCCTCAGCCCATGTTCGTGTCGGTGATTGAAATCACTGTCGCGTGCGATTCCACCGCTGTTTGCGTCAATTTGAAACAATTTTCAACTAATACTCGTGCGGTGCAAAATAGCACTCCACCACCAGCGCGCCGATCGACCTCTCTGTAATCAGTGGCGCAATTACTTGGTAAGGGAGGTTTGTTCAACTTGGTTGCGGACGCATATCCGGCGCGGATCTCAGACCGTTGGGTTGCTCCAGATGAGAATTGTTCCGCACTGTCGCGATCAGTGGGAGCAGGTGTACACTGGGCGCGGTGTTTGCAAGGTAAGAAGGAGATCCCGGATAACGACTACATGAAGCTTCCTGAGATATACGCAGCCTTAGCGGGCCAAAGAACGAAATTAATCAGCAAGTACGGCGAAGCCGGAAGGGTAATCCGCGTTGACGCCAACATGCAAGGCACCTTCGTTCATGTTCAGCTCGATTCCGGCCCCATCGTGCAGTTGAACGTACACGATTTTTCCCTGGAGCAGAACGACCTGGATTTATTAAGGCACAGTCTCGAGGTGTTCTCTAAGGGGGTGTAGGGGTGTGTCGCCGCCGTCGCTCGGCGGCCGCCCTTTCGGTGGCGGACATCGTCAATCCATCGCAATTGCGTTACACCAAACCTCTCAATGCGTACTCTGGCGAAACTCCCGCAGGGAAGTATTGCCGTTCCTGCCATGACATAATTCCACAAGAACACGGCTTGCGCGAATCACTGCAATCCCAACAATAGTATCGGCCACATGCGGCGCATCGGAAACATCCTCGATGTGATTCATTCACGAACATTTTCGTTGGGAACATCCCCTTACGATTAACGCCCAGAAAGATCGTCATGGATGCATTGCACTGACTGCATGTTGCGGCTTCCAGCAGCAGCTGGTTTGCCACTTTTTTTGTCCGTCCAAATAGTGATTTCCTTGAATTTAGCAAGTCAAAAACACCCATGCCACACCTCCACAGTGCCCAATGTTATTTGAAACCAATCCATGGAAGCTGTGATCTCAGTCACCTCGCAGTGACAGCCTTCGGCGGGCCGATGGCTCGCGACTCGTGATATTAATCAACTTCTCGGCTGGCTTGGAACAGATTCTCAAAAGGCAATTGCATCCTGTTCACCCAGAAACGCGTGCTTGGCGTCGGCGAGTAATTTCTTGCGACGGTGCTAGCCGCAATCAGATTCTCGTCGGAACCTCAACTGCTGAGGTCCCGCTCTATTGTGTCCTTGGCATCCGTTCTCGTTGATCGCCCGGTTTCGGTCGCCAGCATCATGATCGCTGTGGTAAAGAATGTAGCTCATGAGGGTACAGATGCCTGAGTTCGAATCAATTCCGTACCGTATCCGCATTGGGGTCACAGGCCATCGGAAGCTGGACGATCCGACGGCGGTGCAGGTGCTGGTCAAGAAGGCCATCGACGCCGAAGTTGAGAAGCTGTTTCCGGAGGAGTCGAGGCGGAAGATTGAGCGCGTCCGACGCGCGGGGACGACTGCGATTTCGTTTCGCGTGCTGAGTCCGCTGGCTGAAGGGGCGGACCGTGTGGTGGCGCGGGCCGTTCTGGCCGATCCAGACGCGCGTCTCGATGTCGTCCTTCCCCTGGCGCTCGAAGACTACCTCGAAGACTTTGTGACCGAAGAGTCCCGAAAGGAGTTTGCCGAACTGCTCGGCCGTTGCAGAAAGCCGGTTCGTCTGCGGACGCGACGCATTCAAGACGACCGCCGCGATCCCGGGGACCAGGCCGAACTGCGCCGCGATGCCTACGGCCAAGTGGGCCGCTATGTGGTGGATCATTGTGACGTCCTCATCGCCGTTTGGGACGGCCAACCTTCGCGCGGCCGCGGCGGTTCGGCCGAGATCGTCCAATACGCCCAAGAGCAGAATCGCCCGACCATCCGCGTGTGGGGAGATTCGTTTGAAGTGCTGAACCGCGACAACAACAATGGTCTCGATGCCTCCGCGCTCGACGCCATCGACCAATTCAACCGGCAGGCGATCACGCCCGACGAAAGGGCGAGTTACATGAAGAGCCTCGACCGCGAACACTTTGAGAAGCCGAAGAGCGCAGGGGAAATACCAGTCAGCGTGCGGGAAATCGTGAACGGTCGCCTCTTTCCTTATTACGCTCAGGCCTCGATCGTGGCCAAGGAGAGTCAGAAGCGGTTTTACCGGGCAGGCAAGTTTATTTATGTTCTTTCGCCGCGGCGGGCGTTCTCTTCCCGGCGCTCACATGGACGGGATTCAGCGCGGAACTGGTGTTGTTGATCGTTATTTGGGTAACCCTATGGCAGGCGTACCGGAAACACTCCCACCAAGGCTGGATCGAGAACCGGTTTCTCGCCGAACGCATCCGTTGCGGAATCTTCATGGCCATCTGCGGCGTGGAGCCGAGGCCAATCGAAGTGCTTCCGTACATGGGGCATTCGCAGACTATCAACGACTGGACGGTGCGAGTGTTTGACGAGATATGGGACCGGCTGCCGCCGCTCGCCGGTTGCAGTCAAGGGGAGTGCCTGCGCTTGAATGCTTACGTTCGGGAGGCGTGGATCGGCGAACAGGTGAAATTCCACAACGACAAAAAGGAGCGTGAAGGGCTGGCCCGGATGCGTCTCGCTTTGGCTGGCAAGATCGTGCTTCCTATGACGATCGCGGCTGCGGCTCTGCATCTTTTGCTGCTCCTTTGGTGGCCAACGGGTGCGGCGGCGGAGTCCGCGCTCTGGCTGCACCACGGGTTGCATCAGGGATTGGCGTTCATTGCTCTGCTGTTTCCGGCAATTGCTGCGTCGCTGGCGGGCATGGAGGCACATCGCGAGCACCTGCGGCTGGAAAAACGCAGCGCCAACATGGGGCCGCAACTGGAGCAGCTCAACCGGCAGATGGCGTCCGCGACCGATCCGGAACGGTTTGAGAGTTTGCTGCTGCAGGTGGATGAAATCATGCTGCGCGAGACGCAGGACTGGCTGATGCTGATGCGCTACGTGGAGATCAAGGCGAGCTGATCCCGCCCTCGGACCGCGCTGGTATCAGGCTGTTGAATCACTGAGCCATAGACCTGCTCCATGCGCAGCGGCGAGTGAGTTCCCAGCAGGCCTTCACGCCAAACTGATCCTTCTCCCAGAGCGCGCCGAAGAAGCCGGGTTGCGCCAGCAGATCGGCCAGACTCACCAGCTGTGATTGGCGGGCGCGCTGAGCCGGAAAGCCTTGCGCAAAGCCAAGAAAAATTCTTTACGGCGACCAGATCGCTCGCTGGATTTCTCGGTTTCCTTTATCGTTATATGCCCGGAATTAGGAGCTCGGTTCCCAGCGTTTGTGACGGTGGAAAAATTTTCGTACGGGATCATGACGTACACAGACAGAAGCGCCACAAAATGGTCTAGTCGTGGCCGCCGTGCCGGCGCAGCAATTTCAAGGCGATCTATACGACCAACAGCGTGGAGTCGCTGAACCGGTCTCTACGCAGAATCATCAAAACCCGCGGAGGATTCTCCAATCAAGACGCGGCGCTGAAGTTGCTCTTTCTCGCGCTTCGGCAGGCCGCGAAGAAGTGGATTGTTGGGATCACGAGCGACGTCTGGGTGATCGGAACCATAGGATTTCTCGTCGATGGCCAGTGCCCGGCGAATCAGTGGCTCGCCCTCCGCCGCCCGGTTGGTGGCCTGCAACAGATGGGCAAGATTGTTTAGATCCTCTGCGACCCTGGAGTGATCGGGCCCGTATGTCTTCTCGTCGATGGCTAGGGCGCGGCGCATCAGCGGCTCGGCCTCCGCGAGCCGGTTTGTGGCGCAGAGCAACTGCGCCAGGTTACTAAGGCTCGTCGCGAACCTCGGATGTTCCACACCAAGACTTGTCTCGAAAAGCGAAATTACTCGACGATGCAACGGCTCGGCTTCGCCCAACCGGTTCGTGGCCTTCAACAACAACGCAAGGTTGTTGAGAACAGTAGCAAGTTTGGGAGACTGAGGGCCCCAGCATTTCTCTTTAATAGCCAGAGCGCGGCGATAAAGCGACTCTGCCTCCGTCAGTCGGTTTGTGTGCTCAAGAAACGAGGCGAGGTTGTTTACGCCAGTGGCGACTTCGGGATGTTCTGGACCAAAGCTCTTTTCCCAAATCGCCAGCGCTCGACGCAACAGCGGCTCGGCTTCGCCGAAGCGGTTAGTGCGCTCCAACAATAAAGCTAGGTTATTTAGAGCTGTAGCGACTTTAGGATGTTCCGGGCCTAATCCTTTCTCGTCAATCGCTAACGCGCGGCGATAGAGGCGCTCGGCCTCCGCCAGCCGGTTCGTGACTCTCAATAACTCAGCAAGAACGATGAGATACGTTGTGATATTGGGGTGCTCCGGCCCCAAGACCCGTTCTTTGGCCTCAATCGCACGCTTGAACAACGGTTCTGCCTGAGAGTATTCGCCTTTGTCATACAATAGTTCTCCGAGTTCCTTTAAGCTTCTCAAGGTGAGGGAATGCTGTGGCCCCAAGACCCGCTCGGCCAACTCCAATGCCTTTCGACAAAAGGGCTCGGCTTCAGAAAGCCGTTGTTGTTCCCTCAAGCATTGAGCCAGTTGGACACATTTGACAGCGAGGGCATGCTCGTCTACCGGTTGAGCGCTTTCGTCGAGTTCCAGCGCTCGGCGCAAAATTATTTCAGCCTCCCGATGCCGGCCTAGGTCTCGGAGAGCCCAACCGAGATTGGACAGGGTCACAGAAAGGTCTAGTGGATCGTCGCTCGGGCTCTGCTCTAGTTGAGCAAGGCAGGCACGGAGGATTGGCTCCGATTTGCGACCATTGTCAAATGCGGTCAACCATTGGCAGAGGGATATGATGAAGGTTGGCGCCTTGGCATCGCACCGGGCAAGTAATTCCTGTGCGAAAGCGATCAGTGGCGGGATTTCCCACTGATGCAGATGCCAATTTTCCTCCATTTCGTTGCAGCGACCCTTGAGATGACTAGCCAAGCGGTTGGCGAGGACCTCTACATTAGGCGTGGTGCTGCGCACCAGTTCTCCAACCAGTCGGTGCATGCGCACTAGGCGTGGCGTGCGGCCGTCTTCGGCGAGGTCAATGGTCTGTAAGAGGCGCAGCCCAAGTAAGTGATTGACGAGGCTGAGCCAAGGGTCGTCGTACCCGGGTTCGGCGTCTTGGCCTAGTTCGGGAAAATCTTCCGCCGCCAGCGCACGCAGCCACGGGAGCGGAATCGTGTCGGGTGGAAGCAGCGTAGCGTAGTTGAGCACCAGCCGCTCCGCTTCTGATAGCAGATCGAGCGTGGGCTTCAACGTGGCACCAACGAGTTTCTCGCCGTGGCGGATGCCACCTTTGGTGCTGCGGCTGATGTCGTCGAACTTGCCGACACCTTCCTTCTTCATCCGTTCCAGAAACGCGGCACAGGTAACACGACCATCGCGTTCGCCGAGATGCACGGCCACGACCTCGATGGCGAGGGTGAAGCCGCCGAGAAGTCTGACCAGTTCGAGGGCGGCGTCGCGCTCCTGTGGGGTAGGGAAACGTCCGCCGGGCTGATAGCTTTCGATGAGCCGGAGTGCGTCGCCATCGGGAAGTTCATCAATGGATAGCACCGTCAGGCGTTCCGGGTCGTTGCCGAAGTCTTCTGCTCCGCTGCGCGTGCTGGCGACAACGTGTAGCCAATGGCGGCCTGTCAGCAAATCGGATTGTGGAGGTTGCAGCAGTGCGGGATGGTCCACGTTGTCGAGCAACAGGAGCGCCTTCGGCTGGGGCGGATCTTTTTCGCCGGCGCGGGCCTTGGCTCCTTCGATGGCGCGATGTTCCAGTTCGGCGAGCACACGGCGGGCAGCAAGGGTGTCGTCGCGTTTCTCGGCCTCGTCAAGGGTAATGCCAAGGTCTAGATCAAGCCGGCGCAACGCATAGGAGAGATTCATTTCCCCGGCGCAACCGACCAGCCAGCGTCCCCCGGGATAGAAGTCGGCATAGGCGTAGGCGTATTGGATGGCGAGAGCGGTCTTGCCCACGCCGCCCATGCCCTGCACCGCAGTTAGCACCCCGAAGCGGCCGAGGCCAGCGGCTTCATGCAGGCGCTGCATCTCCGCCTCACGGCCGACAAAGCGAGGATTGTGCGCGGGGAGATTGCCAGGAGCCTCGCGCAGGCGACGAAGCTTGGAGAGTCGGGTATGCAGCGAGCGCTCAAGATCGTCGAGCCGGTGGCGAACGTCAGCTCTTTTCAGAGCCTCGGCACCTTCATCGAACCAAGGCCGAAGGTCCGCTTGGTTGCGGCGACGCACAAGCGCGACCCATGAGGCGGCCTGCTGCTCAAAGCCGGGATCGTCCAAGGCTGGAATTTCAACGAAATAGACGGGCGTCACACCTTGGCCGCCGACGGAGCGAGAGTGCTCGTATTTGAGGAACTCGACGATCTCCCACTCACAATAGGGACTGTTGAGGTAGGCCGGGGAAAGCACGAGCAACAGGAGGTTCGATTCGCGCAGGCCCTCCAGGATGCGATGGCGCCAGTCGTCCATGGTGGCGATGTCTTCGGTGTCGAAAAAGCAGCGGAGGTCTTCCTTGGCGAAACTGCAGTAGTCGGCCTCGATCTGCTCCTTCAGGGCGCGGACTTGGCCCTGTTTGTCATCGCGACGCGAGTAGGAGATGAAAAGGTCGTAGGGCATGAAGTTTCCTGTATTTGCGGGCGATGCCCAGTAACACCGATCTCCGGCATGCTTACCTCTGCGCGGCAACCTGGGCCCGTCCGGCTTCGCTTCGCGCCTCCACGATGGTGTAACCGGCGACCTTGAGAATCGTGGCAATTTCTCGAACCGCTGCCCGATCCTTGTCCTTCTCAGCTTCCGGAAGCTCCTTGTCTCCGATGCGATCCGCGAAGTCCGCGTAAGCGGACAACTCCCCAACTTTCCATGGCAACATGCACGGCTGCTCCTTCTTCTCGTTGTCTCTCTTGTCACCGTAACGCCATCCGTCCCTTGCCTTCTGGCGCATCCAGCGTGTGTGCTCCCTTGAAGCCAAGTCCTCCAGCACGTCGGGCGGAAACTCAAAAGGCGGCTCACCTTCAACGGCCGGGACCATGTAACATCCAGCGGAGGCCAATTTGCCAGGAATGTCACGCGCCTGTCCGCGGTTCTGCTCCTTCACTTCTTCCGGAAGCAGAGAGAAGTCCTTAAGGAACGAGTGTTCTTTTGTTTTGTCGTTTTTCGCGGGTCCCAATTTCCAGCCGTCCTTCTTTAGCGCTGCGCAGAAGACTTCATGCGCGGCTCTGGCCAGCTTCTCCAGAACCTCGCCTTTAAGTTGGAGTTGCTGGACCAGCGCCCGGAAATCCAGTCCGTCCACATGCAAATCCAATTGCGCTTTGGTCGGCAGGCTGGAACGCTCAAACCGAGTCTTACCTTCGAGTTGGCTCATGGCGATGACGGACTCCATTGACCGCGCTCCGTGCTTGTATCTCCAGGCTTGCAACAGCGCCCGTAGCACACCGGAATCAATCTGCACCTCGCCGTTGCGCACGATGTGTTTGGCGTCCCGCGAAAGCATCGAGCGCAGCAGGATGGCGCGCCGCACCACATAATAAGGATCGTTTCCACGCGCCTGCGGATTGGGGCCAAGCACGTTGAGATAGCCTTTGAGGCGGCTGACGAAATCCGGGACTTTGGCCGCACGCTTCTCTTCGTCGTTGAGGCCCTTGCCGAAGCTATCCAGCGTCTCACTGGTTCCGCCCGCAAAGACGAAGATTGCTTTGCCGATCGGATGCGCGAGATCCCCTTGCTGGAATTTGCCATCCTGCATGGGCGCGAGAAAGTACCGCAACCAGCCGTAGGTGCTCTCGCAATCACTGTCGAACTCGTCCCAGAACACCAGAGGAATCTTCCCGCCGAGCCCGATGTCGCGCACCTGGTGGAACGCCGACAACAGTTCGTCGGTGGATCTGAACTGGGACAAGTTGAATTCCTTGGGTTCGATTTCGTCTGGCCGGAGCGACAGCGCAAGCTGAGTAATTCCGAACGATTTCCCCGATCCGGGAGGACCGAAGACAGCAATCGACAACGGACGCTTGGGACGTGGCTGGGCCACATATTCACTAACCAGGGAGCGAATGCTGCGCAAGCTCTCGATCTCCTGCCGGTCCACGGTCAGGAGGTCTCCGAAACGTCCCAGCGGCACTCTTTCGAGTGCCTTCTCCGGCCCGTTTAAAACCACCTTGCTCGCAAGCTCTTCGAGATCGTTCTGATAGCGGTCCCCGAGGATGGTCCAATACTTACTGCCGATCCGCATCGGCACAGCCGTTTCCTGGAACGGGTAGTCGCTCGCAGCCAGTGCGTTGACGACGGTGCCGACTGGGAACTCGATGTTGACCTCGGCGGCGGAGGAGCCGCGCTGACCGTAGCCCTCGCGATGGAGGCAGCGGAGCGCCGAAAGTCCTGCGCGGATTCCCTGTTGGATATCAGGCTTCTCAGGAGCAAGCATCACTTCCTTCGCGATCCCAGCAGTGAGGCAGGAGGTGTAGCCCACCATCCGCCCTGGGTAACCCTGCTCCCACATGCCCTCGACCACTTCAGGATCGAAGAGCAGCCGGCACGGCATTTCGCGGTCGCTGTGTTGTGAATAAAGAAAAGCGCCTGCAGCATTGAAAGAAATTACCACATGGGCACAGCGCACCAGGCCGCGCAGCTCGCGATTGTAGATGACCTCCCAAACTAGGTCCTGGGCCGTGCGCTCCCAGGAAAGCTCGTGGCTAATCTGCACTTCCGTGAGGCGTAGATCATTCACCGTCATGACGGCGATGAGTCTCTCGGCGTGATGCTCGCAGAGGTGATCCCAGAGTTCTCCTCGTGCAACCGGACGACTCATTTTCACCAGCACCCAGGGGTGGCTACCGGGCTGTGTCAGGCTGGCAGGCCAAAGATCACGTTTCGAGCGGAACCCAAGGTCGGCGTCATCGAGCACAACTAGCTGCGCGCTAGCGGCGTCATTCACCACGCGCGCCCACTTGGCATCTTTCTCTGTACTCGAACCCCGTTTGATACCCAGGAACTCCCCAACCCGCCACGCCGGCTTCTCCTTCTCAGGGCCTTTGGCGGCAAATGGAAAAGGCTTCCACGAGGCAAAGGAGTGATGAAAGCGCGGATCCTCGGGGCCGATCTGAGCATCATTCGCGGCGTTGCCGGTGCGCCGCGGCGTATGGGGCTGGCGGATTCCGTAAGTCGCACGGTCGCGGATCTGGTCCGCAATACCTTCGATCAAATCGGCCAGCAGTGCGGCACCGCCACGTTGCCACCTCAGCCGGGAACCCACCTCCGGCTCCCAAACGCCCTTTTGCGCCGCCAGCCCTGGGCTGCGCGCCAGGTTCCAATCCAGCGTGAAGTCCCCGCTGACAATAACAGTTCTCGTACCTGTTTTCTTGCTCATGGTTGGCCTCTCCGTTGTCTTAGGCAAGGGGTCCTCCGCTGAAACAAGCAATTCTACATCTTGCACATGAATTATCTGATTCTTTGAATCACACCCGGCGTGTGAATGCGGTCATATTAGCTGTCGAACCAAAACACAGTTCGCACCTCGTCCGCCGACAATTTACGCCGTTTTGCCGTTGCCGCCAAGAAGCGCTCTAACTCTAAGTAGGAAGGTTCGATCAGTTCTTTAACTTTTTGCTTCCAACGGAAGTTTTTCGGTCCGCAGCTACCGTAACTGCAGGGCGGCGCGCCCCGCGTATCCTCTGGTGCGTCCAGCCAAGCTGCCAGTTTCTCGTCGGGGTTGCTTGGATCTAGCGCTCCGTTAAACCAAACTTCTAAATCCTTCGTGCGTTCCCAGCCCGCGCGCAGTTCCGCGAGCGTAAAGTAACTAGCTGAATGTATGTCGTCGGGATCGCACCTCTTGGCCAGCGAAGCGCTGACTCCGCTAGGCAACCCGCGCAGCGGCGCGAGCACGGGCATTTCTTCGCCCCACATATGATTTCGCACGTCCGCTAGCCAGGCGAAAAAGTTATAGTTCCTGTTCGAGGGTCCCTCAGCCACAAAGTGCCAGTTACCGGCCCTGTCGCGGTACTCTTTAAAGCAATTAATATCGGTCCCCACATCATTCCCCTGCGTACATCGTCCATGATTGAAAACGTTGATATTCTCGGTGTTTCTCTCAGCCTTCTCTCATCAATTGCTGAACTTCACCAAACAGTCGACCGATGGCCTGGTGAAGGTGCGGCGCCAGGGTACCACTCCAGAAGCGAGTTTGCGTGCGGGCATCGGGTCCGGCAAGCAGTAATAGATGATCGAGGTCGCTATCGAGCCGGGCAACCGTGTCATAGGTTTCTTGGCTATGGAAGAAGAGGC
>JBEKWX010000050.1:0-13909 GCA_049512675.1 Terriglobales bacterium
GGCGCCCCGGCGCACACAATCATAGCGGCGGGCGCGCGCTGGTCGAGTGACGATGAGCTGGTTTTTCAGGAGCCGCTGCACGATCCGAATATCATTTACAACTTTCATTTTTATGAGCCCCACATCTTCACCCATCAGGGCGCGACCTGGGGTAAGTATTACTGGCACTGGCTGCGCGGCGTGAGATATCCGTCGACGGCGGAGTCGGCGGAGCTCGCGGCGGCGCTGGCGCCGAGTGAAGTCGACCGGCTGCAGGTCATCCGCTATGGTCACGAGCACTGGGATGCCGAGCGCATTGAGTCCGAAATGAAACAAGCAGCGGAGTGGGCGCGGCGGCGCGGCGTTCCCCTGGTGTGCAACGAGTTTGGCGTCTATCAGGAGTATTCCGATCCGCACGACCGCGCCGCGTGGTTGCACGATGTGCGCACGGCGCTCGAGCGCAACGGCATTGGCTGGGCGATGTGGGACTACTCGGGATCGTTTGGCTTGGTCATGAAGAAAGATGGGAAGACGGTGGCGGATGAGGGAGTGCTGCGGGCGCTGGGGATGAAGTGAGCCTTCAACTACCGAAGTCGGTCACCTCCAACAGTAACCATAGTAATTGAGGAGTGTCCCATCGTGCGCCGATGGAGCTAATGGACTGCGATGTTAGCTCATTGGCACACTCGATCGTTAATCCTGGCTCTATTTGTCTTGACCTACGCGTCGGCTGCCGAAGTGTCTGCCGGCAACACGAATGATCCCTCAGGCCCGCCGACGTATCGCAGTACCGTCTCTGAAGTGCGGGTTACATTCTTCGCCACCGACGAAAATAATCATCCGCTCGAAACCCTGACGAAATCGGACTTTGCGGTCGTCGACAACGAACGCGTGGTGCGCAATTTCCGCAGCTTCACGCATTCCGACGAAACCTCGCTCGACGTGGTTGTGCTGGTTGATCTGAGCGAATCGGTCGCGCCGCGCGTTCGAGTTGCCATAAGCGATGTGCTGCAACTGGTTGCACGGGAGCAGTCGATCCCGGATGACCACATTGCCGTTCTGTCTTTTGGAGGGGCGTTTGGAGGAACTTCTGGGGGGACCGTTGGCGGACTGCGGCCCGCCATCCTCTGTTCGAACGATTGCCGTGCTTCCGACTCCGTGGCCAAACTCCTGGCGGTGAAGAGCGGCGGCACAACGCCGCTGTTCGACGCGCTGATCTTCGCCGCCGATTTCATCTCGCATCATCGCCGCGCCGGAGTCCGGCCTGTCATGATTCTGTTCTCTGACGGGGACGACACCATCAGCATGCATTCTCCACGCGAGGCGCTGCAGGCGGTGCTGGACGAGGGCGCCCTGATCTACTCCGTTGATATCGGCAAGGACCAGACAGCGGGCACCATGTTCCTGCGGCAAGCTTCGGATGCTACGGGTGGGCGCTATTTCTCCGCGCGCTTCTGGCATCACGAGGGCGCCGTTACCTTACTCAACGCCGCGCTCGAGGATCTGCGCGCCTCCTACGTGGTGACCTACGATTTGCCCAGCCACCAGGCTGGATTTCACTCTCTTCGCCTTTTGCCAACTCACAACCTCAACCTCACCTTCCATAGCCGAAACGGCTATGACTACGAACCCAGCGGTCACTGATTCGAGACCGATGAGATGATAGGAGACTTATGAAATCCACATTGCTATTGGCGCTTGTATGGATAATGACGGGCATTTCGGTTGCCACGGCAGCGCCGCTCGGTATCTATCAACATGGAACCGTGGTGCGCATGCGCATGGGCGACTGCATGCTCATGCACCGGGGCTTCATGACCCAGTTCGGCCCACCGCAAGCCGCCGTGGCCGATGAAGGCTGCCCGGAATACACCCTGGTGACCGATAAGGTCGTGTTTCTCATTGTGGGCAAGTCCTCCAATCAACTGGTGCCGCTCGCGGAAGTCATCGATTTCCGTTTCCAGAACAAAGAATTGGCGGTGCGCGTCGATGATGCCCGCAAGGAATCCAAGTTCGCCATCAAGGAAATGACGCTGCGTTCGGAATGGGAACTAATCCAGAAGCACATCGAGAATCAACTCAATGACTCGCCGAATCACCCTGTGGATACATCGATGGCGCTAAGAAGCCGGGAATAAGCGTGGGGAGTGTGACTTCACATCTATTTGACCCAACGCGACTTGCTACCGTAGAATACAGCTTCGGTTCCCACCGGAACATCTTCCTAGCGCAATCTAGGACAAAAAGGGTAATCAAGCCGCATGGCCAATCATTTTTCGGCGCTGAAACGCGCCCGTCAAACAACGAAGCGTACCGCCCGCAATCGGGCCAACTCCTCGCAACTGCGCACAGCCCTGCGGAACCTGCGCGAGAGCCTGGAAAAAGGCGACAAAGCCGCCGCTGGCGAGACCTACCGTCAAACCGTGTCGGCGCTAGACAAAGCTATCCAGAAGGGCGTTCTGCACGAAAATACGGCTTCGCGCTACAAGTCGCGCCTGTCGGCGAGGCTGAACGCGCTGAAGTAGGTGCCGGGAAGGTTAATCCGCCGGGTTGCAAATTCTTCTTGACCTTCCCCAGCGGTTTGTTATACTTAGGCAGTTCTATGGGCATGAAAGCAGTTCTCACTGTCCCGACGAACCTCCGCCCGCGTTGTGGAACTCCTTAAAGAAATTGAGCAACTTTCGGGTTGGGCGGGGCATCTATTTGGGTAATTCTGGCAAATCCCGTTGAACCTGGCCCGAACTAGCTTGGCAGACCGAAATCGACCATCACCCTGTGGGCGGACGATGGGACTCTGGCCTAAATGATTCATGTTGAAGGAGAACGACCTACAATGCGCTCCGATCGTGTTTTTGAAGCACTCCATACCTTGCGGAACCGGTATATGCTCTGCCAGCTTGCCTCGAAGGCAACCCGCAAGTTCCATAAGCCGAACACCCGTATTCAGGAAACCATGAACCAGGTATTTGACAAAATCGCCGATGCGGAACGTCATGACATCCTGAGCGAACCTGAACACTTTGCCGAAGCACAACGGCGGGCTGCCTAAGCAGCTCCGCCGTGTGCCCGCACGGCGGCAAAGCAATTCCATCCCCCGACGAGGAACGATATCCCTCCCGAAGAAAATCCACGTAGGTAAATATGACCATTGCCGAACTGAAAGAAAAAAACATTACCGAGCTGACCAAGATCGCCCGATCCTTGGAGCTGCCCGGCGCCAGCGGACTCCGCAAACAGGACCTCATCTTCAAGATCCTGCAGGCGCAAAGTGAAAAAGAAGGGCACATCTTCGCCGAGGGTGTGTTGGAGATCCTCCCTGACGGCTACGGCTTCCTGCGCTCGCCCGACTACAACTACCTGCCCGGGCCCGACGACATTTACGTGTCGCCATCGCAAATCCGCAAGTTCGACCTGAAAACCGGAGACACCATCAGCGGCCAGGTGCGCCCGCCCCACGAGGGCGAGAAATATTTCGCCCTGGTCAAAATCGAAGCGGTCAATTTCGAGTCGCCCGACGAGGCCCGCAACAAGATCCTGTTCGACAACCTGACCCCGCTGTATCCGCAGGAGCGGTTGAAGCTCGAAACCGTCCGCGAAAATATCAGCGCCCGCGTCATGGACCTGCTCACCCCGCTAGGCAAGGGACAGCGCGGCCTAATCGTTTCGCCGCCCCGCGCCGGCAAGACCATGCTGTTGCAGAACGTGGCGAACTCAATCACCACGAATCACCCGGAAGTCGTGCTGATGGTGCTCTTGATCGACGAGCGCCCGGAAGAAGTCACCGACATGCAGCGCTCAGTCAAAGGTGAGGTCATCTCCTCCACCTTCGACGAGCCCGCTGCCCGCCACGTGCAGGTTGCGGAAATGGTGATCGAAAAAGCGAAAAGATTAGTCGAGCACAAACGCGACGTAGTCATCCTGCTCGATTCCATCACGCGCCTGGCGCGCGCTTACAACACCATCGTTCCGCCCTCGGGCAAAGTGCTCTCCGGTGGCGTAGATTCGAATGCGTTGCAGCGCCCAAAACGTTTCTTCGGATCAGCCCGCAACATCGAAGAAGGCGGCTCGCTAACCATCATAGCCACCGCCCTAATCGACACGGGCTCCCGCATGGACGACGTGATCTTCGAAGAATTCAAGGGCACCGGAAATTCGGAAATCATTCTCGACCGCAAACTGGTGGATAAACGAACCTTCCCAGCCATTGATATCCAGCGCTCGGGCACGCGTAAGGAAGAGTTGCTGATCCCAAAAGAAGATTTGCAGCGCATCTGGGTGCTGCGCAAAGTGCTGAACCCGCTGTCGCCGGTCGAGGCGATGGAACTGCTGATCGAGCGCCTAGCCAAGGCAGGGTCGAACAGCGAATTCCTGGCGAAGATGAGCCAGCTGTAACATCGCAGGATATTCAAACGGGCCGACTTCCGCCCCGGGCGAATCCGTGATTTAATCACAACTTCAATCTTCAATAAGGAGGCGGGATGCAGTTGCGCCTGGAGAGCCGCCCGGTCGGCGATGTCCTCTTGATTCAGTGTCACGGACGGATCGTGGCTGGAAATGAAGTCTATACGTTGCACGCTCAGGTTGAAGATTCTTTCATCAAGTACGGCGACGTGGTGCTGCAACTTGACCAGGTAGAGTTCATCGACAGCAGTGGAATTGGGGCGTTGGTCCGCCTGATGCAAGCCGCACGAGCCAAGGGCGGAGACCTCAAACTCAGCGGAGTGCCCCCCAAGATCCTCAAAACGCTGGCGATGACCAACCTGCTCTCGCAATTTGAAACCTACGATTCGGTCGAAGAAGCGATCACGGCCGCCTATTTAGGCTCGCGCTATTCGCGCGGAAAAGCAGGCGACGAAAGACCCCGCATGCTTTGCGTTTACGAGTCGACGGATGTGGGCACGTTCCTGCGGGAGGTGCTGTGTAGCGCCGGATACAACGCCTTGACCACGGCGACGATCGACGACGCCCGCATCCTGCTCAAGGCAACCAAGGCGAAACTGGTGGTGATTTCCGCTCGCATGCAATCCGTGCATGGCAGACCAACACGCAAAGCGTTGGAGGAAATCGACCCAGCAGTCTCTCTCCTCGTTTTGGACGAGAACTTCGCCAGCCAGGATCCCGGTGAGGCAGCGGAGAAACTCCTGAGCAGCGTTGGTAGCCGGCTGGCAGCTCCGGGCTCGGATTAACGTATTAACGACCGGAGCTGCGAGAGCGGCTGTTCCTCCGTTACTCCGAACTGATTCGCATCCCGTAGAACGACCGGTACACGAAGGAGACTGAGACCGCGAAGAAGCAGAGCGCCAGGATGTGCGTCAGCCCGGTGCCCTGATCGTGGGCCAGCGATACCGCCAATTCAACCGCCAGCAATCCGAACAGCGTAGTGAACTTGATAACCGGGTTCATGGCCACCGACGACGTGTCCTTGAAAGGATCGCCAACCGTATCGCCGATCACCGTGGCGTCGTGCAGCGGAGTGCCTTTCTGTTTCAGTTTCGTTTCGACGATCTTCTTGGCGTTGTCCCACGCGGCGCCGGCGTTGGCCATGAAGATGGCCTGGTAGAGACCGAAGATCGCAATCGAGATCAGGTACCCGATAAAGAAGAACGGTTCCACGAAGGCAAAAGTGAGGGTTCCGAAGAAGACCGCGAGAAAGATGTTGAACATGCCCTTCTGCGCGTACTTGGTGCAGATTTCAACCACCTTCTTGCTGTCGGCAACGGAAGCCTTCTCCGAGCTCTCGAGTTTGATGTTGGCCTTGATGAACTCTACCGCGCGATAGGCGCCGGTAGTCACCGCCTGCGTGGATGCGCCAGTGAACCAGTAGATCATCGCGCCGCCGGTAATCAGGCCCAAGAAGAATGGAGCGTGCAGCAACGAGAGCTTAGCCACATTCGTGGTCAGCCCATTGGTCAGCGCCATGATGATGGAGAAGATCATCGTCGTAGCGCCCACCACGGCGGTTCCAATCAGCACCGGTTTGGCGGTCGCCTTGAAGGTATTGCCCGCGCCGTCGTTCTCTTCCAGCAAGTCCTTGGAGCGGTCAAAGTTCACGTCAATGTTGAAGTCCCGCTTGATCTCCGCCTTGACGTTGGGCACCTGCTCGATCAGCGAAAGTTCATAGACGGACTGCGCGTTGTCGGTAACCGGCCCATACGAATCGACCGCTATCGTCACCGGTCCCATGCCGAGGAAGCCGAAGGCAACCAGGCCGAAGGCAAACACCGGCGCGGCAATCATGGTGGCCGCCAGAGCCAAGCCCATCTGGCTGAAGAAATAGGCAATCGACATCAGAGCGACCATCGAAAGGCCGAGCCAATACGCGGAAAAGTTTCCGGCGACAAAACCGGAGAGGATTCCGAGCGATGCGCCGCCTTCTTTTGCCGAGGTCACCACTTCGTTCACGTGGCGGGATTCCACCGAGGTGAAGACTTTGACTAGTTCAGGAATCAGAGCTCCCGCCAGCGTTCCGCAGGAGATGATCGATGCCAGCTTCCACCACTGCGTGAGGTCGCCGCCCAGGTTGGGGATGATGAAATACGAAACAATGTAGGTGGCCACGATCGAGACAATCGATGTGAGCCAAACCAACGTAGTAAGTGGCGTCTCGAAATTCATTTCGTTGGCGTTGCCGAAGCGGGCTTTCGCGATCGCGCCGTTGATGAAATAGGCCAAGGCGCTGGACACCAGCATCATGATGCGCATCACGAAGATCCATACCAGCAACTGCACTTGAATCGCCGGATCCCTTACGCCCAGCAAAATAAAGGTAATCAGCGCTACGCCGGTCACGCCATACGTCTCGAAACCATCAGCCGACGGTCCCACCGAGTCGCCGGCGTTGTCGCCGGTGCAATCGGCAATCACGCCGGGATTGCGGGCATCGTCTTCCTTAATCTTGAAGACGATCTTCATTAGGTCCGAGCCGATATCGGCAATCTTGGTGAAGATGCCGCCAGCGATACGCAGAGCCGCCGCGCCCAGCGACTCGCCGATGGCGAATCCGATGAAGCACGGGCCGGCATAATCGCCCGGCACAAACAGCAGGATGAAGAGCATGATCAGCAGCTCGACCGAGATGAGCATCATGCCGATCGACATCCCGGCTTCCAGCGGAATCTGATAAACCGGGTAAGGCTTGCCGGGCAGGGAAGCGAAGGCCGTCCGCGAATTGGCAAAGGTGTTCACCCGAATCCCGAACCACGCCACGCCGTAGCTGCCCGCGATTCCCACCAGGCTGAACACCAGGATGATCACAACCCGGGGAATTTCGAAATGCCGCAGCACGCCAAAGTAGAGCACGATGACGACGGCAATGAAGGCCCACAACAGCATCAGGAACTTGCCCTGCGTGACAAGGTAGGTCTTACAGGTTTCGTAAATCAGTTCCGAGATTTCGCGCATGGAGCGGTGCACGGGCAGGTTCTTCAGCCGCATGAAGATGACCATGCCGAAGCCGAGGCCGAAGACGCAGAACAGCAGCCCGATTGTCAGCAGGCTGTGCCCGTTCACACCAAGGAACGAAACCGAAGAAAGGTCGGGCAGTTTCAAGGCCGCCTCGCCGCCCGCTTCGGCGGGTTGTGCCAGCGCGTGGCCGGCGGTCAGAAGCAGCAGAGTTGCAAGCGATGCGGACGCTTTCGCAAACTGGCGTCCCACGGACGCAAGATTAACGTTCCAAGTGCGCATTAAAATCCTCCTAAAGATCCTTTTCAGGGGTCGTGACGTGTGGTTTTGCTCCGGCCGTTGACCGCCCGCTGCAGGATTCATCCGCCACGGGTACGGCCGCACTGGAGTTCCCAACACGCTCCGAACACGCTTCCACCGCCAGGCATAACAATAAATAAAGAGGAGTGCCGATTTGGCCGCGTCGGAAAACTTGTGCCCTCGGCATATAGCCTCACAATCGGACTACACACCGCTGCACAAACCACCGTTTATAGCACCTTGCCGGAAGTCGGGTCAATGATGGTCATCACATGATGGGCATCGCGTGCTGAGGACAATCCGCGCCTTGCAGTTCCGCCCGAATCGAGCCGCTTCCGTATAATTGAGCATCTGCCATGCCAGCCTCCCTTGACTCGATCGTCGCCGCCACGCGCCAGCGTATATCCCAGCGCACATCTGGGAACCGGCGAGACTCGGACCTGCGCGCGCTGGAACACGCCGCCGCCGCGCACACTCCGCGGGGCTTTCGGAAGCAGTTGCGCCGAATGGCGCAAGACGGAAGCGCGGTCGCCGTTATTGCCGAACTGAAAAAGGCTTCGCCCTCAAAAGGCTTGATTCGCGCCGATTTTAGACCATCCGAACTCGCGCGCGATCTCGAGCGGGCTGGCGCCGCCGCCCTGTCGGTGTTAACCGACGAACAATTTTTCCAGGGTTCGCTGGACTATCTGCGCGAAGCCTCGTCCAGCAGCGCTCTTCCCTGCTTGCGCAAGGATTTCATCATCGATGAAATCCAGATCGTCGAAGCCAGAGCAAATCACGCCGACGCCATTCTGCTGATTGTCGCGGCACTCGAGCAAAAGGAGTTGGTGGCGCTGGCCGGAATCGCGCGATCAGAGGGCCTCGACGTTTTGTGCGAAGCCCATGACGAACCGGAACTGCAACGCGCGCTCGATGCCGGTTGCGACCTGATCGGCATCAACAGCCGTAATCTGCACACCTTCGAAGTCAATCTCGAAACCGCATTCCGGCTCGCGAAAAAAATGCCAGCCACGTGCGTCCGGGTAGCCGAGAGCGGCATCCAATCCGGCGCAGATTTGGCTCGCCTGCGATCCGCCGGTTACGAAGCGTTCCTGATCGGCGAATCGTTGATGAGAGCCGAGCGCCCAGGCGAAGCCCTGGCGAAGTTGATGGAGGAAGCAAGAGTAGTGGTGAGTGGCTAGTGGTTTACTGACAACTTAGAGCTGAGAACTGAGAGCTGACAGCTGTTCTTATGACTTGGATCAAAATCTGCGGAATCACGAACTTCGACGACGCGCTCACGGCCACCGATGCGGGTGCGAACGCGCTCGGCTTCGTCTTCTATCCGCAGAGCTCGCGCCACGTCACTCTGGAAACCGCGCGCTCGATCGTCGCCAAACTTCCGCAGCAAATCGAAAAAGTCGGCGTTTTCGTCAACCAGACCGCGGATCAGGTGCGTGACGCCGTTGAGCAGGTAGGTCTTACAACTGTGCAATTGAGCGGCGATGAGAGCGTGGAATTTAGCCGTACACTCTTCCAGGAACTCGCGAACGGATCGAAACGCCGCATGATTTTCCGCAGTTGGCCTGCGAAAGTTTTCGCCGTGCCAGCGGGGCAATCCGTCGGATGGGATCCGGTTGCGGTCGGCCTGGTAGAGCCAGACGAAGCTTACAAGGGCAAACGCGTGCACAAAATCCACGTCGCCCAGAACGGCGACCTCTTCCTCGAAACCCACGGCTTCCGCCCTGGCGTGATCTCGGGCGTCCTGCTCGATTCCTCGACTGCGGAAAAACCGGGCGGCACCGGACGCATTTTTGACTGGGAACGCGTCCAGCCCTGGGCTGGAATCATCAACAGCATCAGCAAGCTGATCGTCGCTGGCGGCTTGCGTCCAGGAAACGTGCAGGATGCGATCCACCTTCTTCATCCGTGGGGCGTGGACGTTTCCACCGGCGTCGAACACGCGCCGGGTAATAAAGATCCTCGAAAAGTTCGCGCTTTTGTCCGCGCCGTGCGGGCCATGGAAGAGGCAACCTGACGATGGCGACCGCGCCCGCAGCCAAGAAGGCCCATAACCAGATGCCTCCGCCAAAAGCCACCACTGCCGGCCGTTTCGGCGCTTACGGCGGCCGCTACGTTCCGGAAACGCTGATGGCCGCGCTCGACGAACTGGAGCGCGCATACGAAAAAGCGAAGCGCGATCACAGATTCCAGCAACGCCTCGACCAACTGTTGAAGCAGTATGCTGGACGCCCTACGCCGTTGTTCTTCGCCCGCCGCCTGACCGCAAAACTTGGCGGCGCGAGAATCTATCTAAAGCGCGAGGACCTTCTCCACACCGGCGCACACAAAATCAACAACTGCCTCGGCCAGGGCTTGCTCGTCGAACGCATGGGCAAGCACCGCGTCATCGCGGAAACCGGCGCCGGCCAGCACGGCGTCGCCACTGCCACCGTCTGCGCGCTTTTCGGCTTCGAGTGCGTGGTTTACATGGGCACCGAGGACATGCGCCGGCAGGAGCTTAACGTCTTCCGCATGCGGTTGCTCGGCGCCGAAGTTCGCGGCGTCGATTGCGGTTCGCGCACCCTAAAAGATGCCATCAACGAAGCCATGCGCGACTGGGTCACCAACGTGCGCACCACGCACTACCTGCTCGGCAGCGTGCTCGGAGCGCATCCCTATCCGACCATGGTGCGCGATTTCCATCGCGTCATCGGACGCGAAGCCCGCGTCCAGATCCGTAAAGCGGAAGGTAAACTTCCCAACGCCATCATCGCCTGCGTTGGCGGAGGATCGAATTCCATCGGCATCTTCTACGATTTCCTTAAAGACAAAAAAGTCGAACTTATCGGAGTCGAAGCCGGCGGCCGCGGCGAAGCGCTCGGCCAGCACGCAGCGCGTTTTCGCGGCGGCTCGCCCGGCGTTCTGCAGGGAACTTATTCTTACGTGCTGCAGGACAAGTCCGGCCAGATCGCAACCACGCACTCGGTCTCCGCCGGGCTGGACTACCCGTCGATTGGCCCCGAACACGCCATGCTGAAAGACACAGGTCGCGCCCAATACGTTCCCGCGTCCGACGCCGAAGCACTCGAAGCCACCGTGGTGCTGGCTCGAACCGAAGGCATCATCCCCGCACTCGAATCCGCGCACGCCGTCGCGGAAGTCATCAAGCGCGCTCCGAAAATGAAGAGGTCGGAGGTAGTGATTGTGAATATCTCCGGGCGCGGCGACAAGGACGTTGGCATCATGCGGGAGAATCTGAAGCTGGACTGAAGATTTGTAATTTGCGAATCCACAATACGAATTACAAATCACAAATTACCAATTTCCCATGCCTTTTCATTTCGAAGATAAGCCATCGCTCATCGCCTACGTAACCTGCGGCGACCCCGACCTCGCCACCACGCGCGAGGTCATCCTCGCAGCCATCGACGCGGGTGCGAGCGTGATTGAACTGGGTGTCCCGTTCAGCGATCCGCTGGCCGATGGCCCTGTCATTCAGCGCGCCAGCGAGCGGGCGCTCAAGCACGGAACGTCGCTGCAGCACGTGCTCACGCTCGCCGCCGAAATCCGCGAACATTCCCAATCCGTCGGCCTGGTGATTTTCTCCTACCTCAATCCCATCTTGCGCATGGGCCTGCCAAAGTTCTGCCAGGTGGCTCGCCTTGCCGGAATTGACGGAACACTGATCACCGATCTGCCCGTCGAAGAATCCGGCGAGTATCTGCGCGAGGCGCGCAAGAATGACCTCGCAACCATCTTCCTGGCTGCACCCACCAGCACCGACCAGCGCCTGAAGTTGATCGCCCAGGTTTCAAGCGGCTTTATTTACGCCATCTCCCGCACCGGCGTCACCGGCGCGCGCCAGCAGATGACCGGGGACGCCAAAACTCTCGTCCAGCGCATTCGCCGTTTCGCCAGACTTCCCGTGGCTGTGGGCTTCGGAATCTCAACCCCGGCGCAATTCAAAGCCGTCGGCAAGTTCGCTGAGGGCGCGGTCG
The DNA here is from genome assembly GCA_049512675.1 of Terriglobales bacterium. Taxonomy (GTDB): domain Bacteria; phylum Acidobacteriota; class Terriglobia; order Terriglobales; family Acidobacteriaceae; genus Acidiflorens. Next base: position 11,661 of record JBEKWX010000050.1, read on the forward strand.
TCGGCAGTGCCATCGTACAAGCCATCGAACAAAATCCCGGACGAGAAGCTGCGACTGTGGCAGAATTTGTAGGGCGGCTTCTAGCTTCTAGCTTCTAGCTCCTGGCTTACACGCGGTAAGGCGCGGCGCTCCCGCGCCAACTCTGCGAACGTGCGGCAGCCAGTACGCCAAATAAAGCTTGAGCTAGAGGCTAGGAGCCAGCAGCTAGTAGCCTTTCTATGGATATTTCCGATTGGCGCAAGAAAATCGACGACCTGGACCGCAAACTGGCGGCCCTGCTCAACGAGCGCGCCGCCGCTGTAGTCGAAATTGGACGGCTGAAACGCAATACCGGCCTGCCCATTTACGAACCCGGCCGCGAGCGCGAGGTGATCGCCAACGTGCAGCGCAGCAGCACCGGTCCATTAGGCGAGCGCGATCTCGGGCAGATCTACGAACGCATCATCGACGTGATGCGCAGCATCGAAAAGCACGAAATCGTTCCCGGCTCCGGGCACACAGCCCGCGGCTCGGAGACCGATTCGCAACTAAAGGACTAAGGACTAAAGAGCACTTTCATGGCCGAGCATCGGGCGGTACCTTCCTGCGGCCGGGCAAAACGAGCGCACTCATGATCGTCGCAATGCAAGATTCGGCCAGTGAAGATCAGATCCAGCACGTGATCGATCAACTGGTCCACTTCGGCTTTGAAGTTCACCGCTCCACCGGAGAGCGTCAGACCGTTCTCGGCGGCGTCGGAGTTCCCCACGATTTCGACGCTGGCGAACTCGAAATGATGCCGGGGGTGCAGAAAGTTCACCGCATCACTTCACCCTACAAACTAGCCGGGCGCAATTTTCGTCCCGAGGGTACCGTAGTCAAGTTTGCGAACGGGATTGAAATCGGCGGCAAGAAAATCGTCGTCATGGCCGGGCCCTGCTCGGTCGAATCCCGCGAGCAACTGTTCACCGTCGCCGGACTGATCGCCAACGCCGGAGCGCGCGTTCTCCGCGGCGGCGCCTTCAAGCCCCGCTCCTCTCCCTATTCGTTTCAGGGACTCGGCGCTGACGGCCTGAAATTGCTGCGCGAAGCGGGCGATCGTTTCAACTTGCTTGTCATCAGCGAAGTCATGGAGATCTCGCAGATCGAGCTGATGTTGCCCTATATCGACATCTTCCAGGTGGGCGCGCGCAACATGCAGAACTTCAATCTGCTGCGCGAGCTTGGCAAGATTCGCAAACCCGTCCTGCTCAAGCGCGGCATCGCGGCCACCATCGAGGAAGTCCTGCTCTCCGCTGAGTACCTGCTCGCCGGCGGCAACTACGAAATTATTCTCTGCGAGCGCGGCATCCGTACTTTCGAAACGTACACGCGCAACACCATGGACATTTCCGCAATCCCAATCATTCATAAACTCTCGCACCTACCCATGACCGCCGATCCCTCGCATGGCACAGGACGCCGCGATAAAGTGGCTCCCATGGCGCGTGCCTCCGTGGCCGCCGGCGCCGACGCGTTGCTCATAGAGGTTCATCACCAGCCGGACAAAGCGCTTTCCGACGGTGCGCAGTCGCTTTATCCGGAACAGTTTTCGAAGTTGATGGACGAACTCCGCATGATCGCGCCAGCGGTTGGACGCGAGATCGCGTAGAAACTAATTTGTAATTTGCGATTTGTAATTGGTATTTTGAAAACAAGATCCACAAATTGCAAATTACAAATCACAAATTTATCCATGGCCTTCAAACAAGTCACCATCATCGGAACGGGCTTGATCGGAGGCTCGCTCGGCCTCGCCCTGAGGAAGCGCCGCCTCGCCGGACGAATCATCGGGTGCGATCGCGCTCCAGTCTTAAAGCGGGCCAAGGACTGCGGGGCCATCGAAGCTGGAACGGCCAATCCAGAAGAGGCCGTACGCGGAAGCGACTTGGTGGTGCTGGCAACCCCCGTGATCCCGATCCTCGATCTGATCGGTCGGCTCGGTCCGGCGCTGCCGGGCAAGACACTCGTAACCGATGTCGGCAGCACGAAGGCGGAAATTGTCCAGCGTGCCGCGAAATCGTTCGGACGAAGCGCCGGTCAAAGATTCCTCGCCGGGCATCCCATGGCAGGCAAAGAAAACGCCGGTGTGGAGTTTGCCGACGCCGATCTGTTCGAAGGTGCCGTCTGGTTCTTCACGCCGCTTCCCGGCCAGAAAGTTCACGCCGGACAATGCGGACAATTTATCCACTGCGCAGAAAAGATGGGCGCCAGAATCGCGATTCTCGATC
>JBEKWX010000051.1:0-15987 GCA_049512675.1 Terriglobales bacterium
GAGCAAATCAAAAGCGCAGGTCTCGGAGGCAAAAACGATCGTGTCTTTTTTCTCGCTGGTCAAAGCCGGGATGCGGCCCATGGCCAGCGGGCGAAATCCGCGCGGATCGCGGGCGGCGAAGATACGGTCGCGGCTGAGCATGACCAGCGAGAACGCGCCTTCCACGCGGCGCAGGGCGTCGGCGATGGCATCCGGCAGGGTGTGCTCGCGGGAGAGCGCAATCAGGTGCACCAGCACTTCCGTGTCGCTGTTGGTTTGGAAGATCGAGCCCTGGCCCTCCAGCTTGCCGCGAATCGCTTGCGCATTCACCAGGTTGCCATTATGAGCAATCGCGATCGTGCCCTTATTGGACTGCACCATGATGGGCTGGGCGTTCAGCAGGGCGGAATCGCCCGCGGTCGAATAGCGCGTGTGTCCGATGGCGAGAACACCGCGAACAGAAGCCAGCACTTCGTGGCTGAAGATATCGGCGACCAAGCCCATGGCCTTGTGCTGGCGCAGGCGCTCGCCGTCGGAGGTGACGATGCCCGCCGATTCCTGTCCGCGATGCTGCAGGGCGTGCAGTCCAAGATAGGCGAGCTTCTCCGCCTCGGGGTGGGCGTGGATGGCGACGACGCCGCATTCATCACGAAATTTGTCAGCAGTCAGCATTTAGCCCTTAGCACTTAATTCAACTAGCTCGTGTGGGGACGGGCGTCTCGCCCATCCAGCCGGCAAAGCCCGGCACCCTCAGTCCGCAGCGGCGACGCTCGGTTCCGCCCGCAGCGCGCTCTCCAGCGCGCCCTCATACGCTTCCCGTAATTCGGGGACGCTCGCCGATATCACGAGCTGCTCGTCCACTGTGATCTGAACCCTGTCCGACCCCGTTTCGCCCAACACATCGGCGATGACGCCGTACTCTTCCGCTACTTGTTGGATTCGCGGCAAGTGGATTGGGTCGCAGCTTAGTACGACCCGGCTGGCGTCTTCCGCGAACAGCAGGCAATCAAGCGCCGCTTGCGGCTTGGGCAACCTGACGCTCAGCCCTACTCCGGCCGGCAGCGAGCACTCCACCAACGCCACAGCCAACCCGCCATCGGCACAGTCGTGAGCCGACTCGACCAGGCCTGCCTGGATTATGGCCACCAGAGCGCGTTGCAGGGTGGCTTCCTTCTCCAGATCCAGGTCCGGCGGATAGCCCCACACCGCTCCGAGAATCTCTTTTGCGTACTCGGACGACCCAAACTCCAACTCGGCATCGACGGCGTCGCCAGCTTCATTGGCGCGCAGCAGGATGATCTTTCTTCCCTTTTCTCTGCCTTCCGGCGCGAAGTGCATTTTCGCGGTTTTGTGGACGTCTTCGAGAAGACCCACCACTCCGATTACCGGAGTCGGATAAATTCCCTCGCCGAGAGTTTCGTTGTAGAAGCTGACATTGCCGCCGGTAATCGGAGTATCAAGTTCCTCGCAAGCTTTGGTGATGCCGTCAATCACCTGCGAAAACTGCCACATGATGTGCGGTTTCTCGGGACTGCCGAAGTTGAGGCAGTTGGTGGCGCCGATCGGAGTCGCTCCGGCGCAAGTCACTTTGCGCGCCGCTTCGGCGACCGCGTGCATGGCGCCAAGACGAGGATCGAGATAGCACCAGCGGCCGTTGCCGTCGAGCGCCATGGCCAGTCCACGCTTAGAGCCTTTGATGCGGATGACGCCCGCATCGCCCGCTCCGGGCGCCTCGACGGTGTTGGTCTGCACCATGTGGTCGTACTGCTGCCAGACCCAGCGTTTCGAGCAGATGTTGGGGCTGGCGAGCAAACGCTTGAGCTGGGCCGAGAAGTCTCCGGTTTGGGCGAGGCGGATATGCTCAGGCATCTCCCGCTCGACCGGCGGTTCCCAGCGCGCGAGCGGACGTTTGTACACCGGCGCATCATCGGTGAGGGCCGCATTCGGAATTTCGGCGACGACTTTGCCGTGTTCGAGCACGCGCATCTTCGCGTCAGAGGTGACCCGGCCGACTTCCACCGCATCCAGTCCCCACTTCTGGAAGATGCGGAAGACTTCCGGTTCGCGGCCCCGCTGCGCGACCAGCAGCATGCGCTCTTGCGACTCGCTGAGCATGATCTCGTACGGGGTCATGCCGGTTTCGCGTTGCGGGACGCGGTCTAGTTCGATTTCGATTCCGGTGCCGCCACGCCCGCCCATCTCGCAGGTCGAGCAGGTCAGCCCGGCGGCGCCCATATCTTGAATGCCGACGATTGCGCCGGTTTGCATGGCTTCCAGGCAGGCTTCGAGCAGCAGTTTCTCGAGGAATGGATCTCCCACTTGAACGTTGGGCCGCTTCGCTTCCGAGCCTTCGCTGAACTCCTCGCTCGCCATGGTGGCGCCGTGGATGCCGTCGCGTCCTCGCGTCCGGTCTTGGAGCCTACATAAATTACGGGATTGCCTTCACCAGATGCGCGTCCATAAAAAATCTGGTCGCGGCGAACCAGCCCGAGGGCGAACGCGTTCACCAGCGGATTGCCGGAGTAGCAGGGCTCGAACTTCACCTCGCCGCCAAGGTTGGGAACTCCGAAACAGTTGCCGTAAGAAGCGACGCCGCTGACCACGCCTTCCATGACGGAATGATTCTTGCGAATCTCCGCTTGTGTAGGTTCAGCTTGTGTGGTAGCGGGGCTCTGCCCCGCTTGGACGGGGCGAAGCCCCGTCACCACACGAGCCTCTTCCACACTAATCGGGCCGAAACGCAGCGAATCCATCACCGCAACCGGTCGAGCCCCCATGGTGAAAATGTCGCGCAGAATTCCGCCTACGCCGGTGGCCGCTCCCTGAAATGGTTCGATAAACGACGGGTGATTGTGAGACTCGATTTTAAAAGCGCAGGCCCAGCCGTCGCCGATGTCAACGATGCCGGCATTTTCACCCGGTCCCTGCACCACCAACTTGCTGCGCGTAGGCAAACGCTTCAGGTGAACGCGCGACGATTTATAGGAGCAGTGCTCGCTCCACATCACACTGAAGATGCCGAGTTCGGTGCGCGTGGGCTCGCGTCCGCCGAGCAGGATCTTGATTTTTTCGAATTCTTCCGGAGTGAGGCCGTGCTCCCGGATCATCTCCGGCGTAACGGCAGCGATCGCAGAGGTGGTCATGAGTGGGAAGTTCCATTGTCGCATCTCAACCAGCTTTTCGCATGCGGATTCGTCCCAGATTCGATGAAAAAAAGCTATTGAGCGGACACTCTTTCCCGCTGCATTTGACGTTGAGTGTCCCGATTGAAGAATCGAGATCAACCGCCGAAAGCAGATCAACTCCAGGATCAAAGGCGGCGGACAAGAGTGTCCGCCCCACACACCCGTCTATACTGTCGCAGATGAAGTCCGTCATCGTCGGCACGGCCGGACATATCGATCACGGGAAGACGGCGCTGGTGAAAGCCCTGACCGGCATTGATGCCGACCGCCTCGAAGAAGAAAAGCGGCGCGGCATCACGATTGACATTGGGTTCGCCCACTTCGAACTCCCCGCGCCCGATGGCAGCCGGATTCAGCTGGGCTTCGTCGATGTCCCCGGTCACGAGCGCTTTGTTCGCAACATGCTGGCTGGCGTGGGCGGCATCGACCTGGTGCTGCTGATCATCGCCGCCGATGAAGGGATCAAGCCGCAGACGCGCGAACACTTCGATATCTGCCGCCTGCTTGCGATCCGCCACGGCATCACCGTGCTCACGAAATCCGACGCGGTGGATGCAGAAACGCTCGCCGTGGTGCGACTGGAAGTGGAAACTTTTGTGCGCGGATCATTTCTCGATCCAGCGCAATCGCCGATGGTCGCAGTGAGTTCGCTGACCGGCGCGGGTCTGGATGAGTTGAAATCCGCGCTCGCGAAGGTCGCCTCCGAAGTTGCGGCGAAAAATTCGGCGGCGCTGGCTCGGCTTCCCATCGATCGTGTTTTCACCATGAAAGGGTTCGGCACGGTCGTGACTGGCGCTCTGGTTGCCGGGACGCTCCGCAAGGAAGAAGAGCTGGAAGTTTTTCCCACCGCCAAGCCTGCGCGAGTTCGCGTTCGAGGTCTGCAGGTGCACGCCTCGCCCACCGAAGCCGCAGTCGCGGGGCAGCGCACCGCACTGAACCTTAATCTGGCAGGACTCTCCACCGGCGATCTGGCGCGCGGAATGACGCTCGCGGCCGCGGACACTTTTCATTCCACCTCGCGAGTCGATGCGCTCCTTTCCCTTCTTCCCTCGGCAAAGCCGCTTAAAGACGGCGCCCGCGTGCACTTTCACGCCTACACGACCGAAACGATTGCGGAAACGCGGTTGCATGGGATGAAACAGTTGAAACCGGGAGCAGAAGCCTACGTGCAACTAAGATTCGCCGAACCCATGCTGCTTCTGCCCGGCGATCGCTTCATCGTGCGGCAGTTTTCGCCGGTAGTAACCATTGGCGGAGGCGTGGTGCTCGACGCGTCGCCTGCGACTCGCAAGCAGCGCGTGGCAGATACGACCGCGTTTCTCGAGACCATGCGCGATGGTTCTCCGGAACAAGTGCTGGCAGCGCGCGTCGCACGGCGAGGAGCCATCGGCCTGCGCCTGAATGATGTTCCTGGAGAAATGAATATTCGAAGGGAAGAAGCAACGAAACTGTCCGACGCGGCCGGATTGGTGTGGTGCGATCAGGTGCTGGTTGCCCCCGCGTCGTTTGCGGAAGCGAAGACAGATGTACTTCAGTCGCTCAAGAAATTTCACGACGCGAATGCTCTCGTAGCAGGGATGAGCAAAGAAGAGCTGCGCGATCGGGTCAACCTGGGCCCCGAGGTGTTCTACCGCGTGTTGGAAAAACTAGCGGAGGAAAAGAAACTGGAAATCGCGGGCGAACTCGTCCACCTGCCCGGCCGCGGTGTGGCCATGAAAGACGAAGAAGCTGAATCCAAGAAGATCATCGAGCAGGCATTTGCTTCGGCAGGACTAAAGGTTCCGTCGCTGAAAGAAGTGTTGGCGGGTTTAAAGGTAGATAAAATCCGCGCTCAGAAAATCGTCACTCTGCTTTTGCGCGACAAAGTTCTGATCAAGATCTCAGAGGAACTGGTCTTCCACCAGAGCGCGCTCCTGGATCTGCGCCGCAAGATCGCCGCGCTCAAAACTACCACGCCGAAGATTGATGTCGCCCGCTTCAAAGATATGACCGGAGTCAGCCGCAAGTACGCGATCCCGCTGCTTGAATATCTGGATCGCGAGCACGTAACGCGGCGCGTTGGAGATGAGCGGGTGATTCTGTGATCGTGTGGTGACGGGGCTTTGCCCCGTCCAAGCCGAGCAGAGCTCGGCATCGCCGGAGCCGCACCGGACGGGGCAAAGCCCCGTCACCACACGAGCTAGATCTTTTCTTCCGGGAATTCCACTTCCAACGCCAACGGGCCGGTGACGCGGTTGGTCAGGTTCGCCAATCCAATCAGCATGTGCAGGTCGACAATTTGCTCGTCGGAGAAATGTTTCTTGAGTTCCGCGAAGTCCGCGTCGCTGGCGCCGTCGGGCGTGCGCGTCAGCTTTTCGGCATAGCGGAGCGCGGCTTGCTCGGGCGCGCTAAATCCGGAGTAGTTGCCTTCCTTCAAAGCTTTCATCTGCTCCGCCGTGAGTCCGGCGCGTTTACCGCTCTGGATGTGGTGCTGCGTGCAGTAATGGCATCCATTGATCAGTGAGACGCGCAGATACACGGACTCGTACAGCTTGCGGTCGAGCGAACGTCCCGCGCTGGCATAGAATCCGAGAAAGCTGCCGAGCATGGCGGGACGGTGCGCGAGTGCTTTCTGAATGCTGCCGGGCTTGCCTTTCAGCTTGCCATCGTAGATTTCCTTAACCTCCGGGCTGGCTTGCGCGGGTTCGATCAGACTAATCCGAGCCATGTGTCCTCCTCCAAATGCACCTCTATAATAGATTTCAGTGAAATTTTCTCACTCACTCCCTCATGTTAACAATTCGTGCAGCCACTATCGCCGACGCCGCCCTGCTCAAAAGACTGATCTGGGAACTTGCCGAGTTTGAGAAAGCGCCGGACCAAGTCCGGAACACGGAGGCCGACATCGCGCGCGACGGTTTCGGCGCGAATCCTCAGTTTCGCGCCTTAATCGCCGAATGGCAAGGACAGCCCGCGGGCTTTGCCCTCACCTTTAACTACTATTCGACATGGCGAGGCGCGGGATTGTACCTGGAAGACCTTTTTGTCCGTCCCGATTTTCGCGGGCGCGGAATCGGCACAGCGCTTTTCGCCCGCGTTGCCCGTGCTGCCGAGCAGGAAAATCGCAGCTTCATTAAGTGGGCGGTGCTCGACTGGAATCGACCCGCCATCGAAATGTATGAGGCGCTGGGCGCCGAGTTTCTGGACGGGTGGCGAAGCGCTCTTCTGGAGGGAGACGGTCTGCGGAAATTGGCGGAGAAAGATTCGGCTAAGAAAGAATCGTCGAAGAAAGAGTCGGCAAAGAAAGAGTCTTGATGCGAGTACGAATCATCGGAGCTGGCCTGGCGGGATCCGAAGCGGCGTGGCAGTGTGCGCGGCGTGGCGTCGCCGTCGAATTATTTGAAATGCGGCCGCTGCGCAGGACTCCTGCGCACCAGACGGACGACTTCGCGGAACTGGTCTGCTCCAATTCTCTGAAATCAGATAGCGAGAACACTGCGCCCTGGCTGCTGAAGGAAGAGATGCGGCGCGCGGGTTCTCTGCTGCTCGAGATCGCGCGGGAAACCGCGGTACCCGCCGGGCACGCTCTGGCTGTGGACCGCGCCGAGTTTTCGCGCAAGGTGACGCAGACGATCTCCCGCGAGCCGCTGATCACGATTCGCCGCGAAGAAGTCACGGCAGTCGAAGCAAGCGAGCTAACGATCATTATTATTGCAACCGGCCCGCTGACGTCGGACGCGCTCTCGCGGGAGATTGCGCGTTTGTGCGCAGCGAGCTCTGGTAACAGTCACCTGTACTTCTACGATTCCATCAGCCCCATTGTCGAGGCCGATTCCATCGATATGAGCAAGGTGTACCTGGCGGCTCGCTATGACAAAGGATCGGCCGACTACATTAATTGTCCAATGTCGAAAGACGAGTACGACCGTTTTTACGACGCACTACTCGCGGCGCAATCGGTTGAGCAGAAAGACTGGGAAAAGCTGAACTACTTCGAAAGCTGCCTGCCCATCGAAGAAATCGTCCGCCGCGGACGCGACACGCTGCGTTTCGGGCCGATGAAGCCGGTCGGACTCAAGGACCCCCGCACCGGCAGGTTGCCTTATGCGGTCGTGCAATTGCGGCAGGAAAATCTGCGCGCCGATTCTTACAATCTTGTGGGATTCCAGAATCACCTGAAATTTGGCGAGCAGGCGCGTGTGCTGAGTTTGATCCCCGGACTGGAAGGCGCGCGGTTTCTGCGCTACGGACAGATTCACCGCAACACATACATCAATGCGCCGGCGCTGCTGAACCCGACCTTACAGATGAAGGCGCATCCCCGTGCGCTCTTCGCGGGACAAATCTGCGGAGTCGAAGGCTACGTCGAATCGATTGCGACCGGTCTGATGGCGGGACTGAATGCGGCCGCGCTTGCAACCGGCGGCGAGCCGGCGCCTCCACCACGCGCGACGGCGTTTGGCTCGCTTGTCCACTACATCACGCAGGCAGAGAGTAAAAACTTTCAGCCGGCGAATATCACCTTCGACCTCTTACCCGCGTTAGAAACTCGCGTCCGCGACCGGAAGGAGCGCCACCGCCGGCAGTGTGAACAAGCATTGCGCGAGTTCGACAGATGGTACAGCCGGTGCATAGGGCAAACTGCAGGTCCCGCGCTGCGCACGGGATGACAAACTACGGGGCTCTCAGCTGTTGGCTCTTAGCTTTTAGCGAAAAGCCAAGAGCCGCTCTACAACTTCTCGATTGTCTTTTAGGCAGATTGGCTTTAGGGTGCTGATGTCAGAGTGAGGTCCGTCTCGTGCCGGTTTCTGCCGTTGACTGCGTCCAGCCCGCCTTGCAACACGCGCGGGAACAACTCTTCACTCGTTTCCGCTTCGGGCAATGGTCTCGCCTGGCGCTGGTTGGAATTCTGGCGGCGGAACTGCATGCCGGCGGATGCAATTTCGGAAACTTCGGCGGCAATTGGCCACACATCCCACACAAGAATGAGAGCGAGTTTCTGCACTCGAGAGTGCCGCATTGGCTGCTCCCCTTAAATCACACGCACATGTCCGACCACATTGGCCCGTTCATCGGATTGATCGTGGTGGGGATTTTCGCCGCAATCGTTTTGTGGTTCGTCTTCCTGTACATCAACAGCGTGTTCCGGTTCATCCTGTTCGACTCGGTTCTGCGAAGGGAATGTTCGATCGGCGAGGGATGGGGAAAGTGGCGTCGCGCCGGCGGCCGATTCTTTCTGTGGCAGATTGTGTTCCAGATTGCAGCCTGGCTGTTTCTGCTGGTTCTGGTTGGTGTGCCGCTCGCGCTGGCTCTGGCTGCGGGCTGGGCGACAGATCTGCGCCAACACATCGGGCGGATGATTGTAGGAGTGATTCTGCTCATGGGCCTGTTCGGAGTGTTCGTGCTCGCCGCCGCAGTGGTTCAGGTGCTGGCGAGAGATTTTCTGGTGCCGATTATGGCTCTTGAGGATCTCGATTTTGCCGACGGCTGGCACCGTTTACTGGCGATGATCGGGCCTGAGAAGAGACGATACGCCGTTTACCTGCTGCTCAAGTTGGTGCTCTCCATTGCGGCGGCCATCCTGTTCGGCATCATCGCGATCATCCCGGCGCTGTTCGTCGTGCTCCCTGCTGTGGTTGCCGTGCTGGTGGGCAGAGCCGCGGGGATGGGATGGAGCGTGACGACCGTCAGTCTGGCGATAATCTTCGGAACGTTGCTGTTGCTCCTCTTGATGTACCTGATCGCTCTGGTGAGCGTGCCGGCCACTGTCTTCTTCCCTGCGTACGCGCTGCATTTTCTTGCTGCTCGATATCCGAATCTTGACGCGCTGCTGCATCCGGCGCCTGCGCCCCCTGCTCCGGTATTGCCTCCAGTTCCGGAGTCTCCGCCGCCGTTCGAAGCGCCTCCGTTGCCGCCGTCGGCGGAGCCCATCGGCTAGAAGGGATTCGCAACCATGTCCGTGCGCTGCATGGAACAGTCCGCAAGTTTGGAGCACGATTTACCGGAGCACGATCTACCGGAGGACGATTAATGCCGGAGGACGCAAGCAAACGAATCCGCGCCAACTTTGCGCGGCAGCTGTTCATGAAAACTCTGGGAGCTGAGCTGGTTTCAGTAACGCCGGGCTCGGTCGAAATCGGGTTCCCGTTTCGATCGGAACTCACGCAGCAACATGGCTTCATTCACGCCGGGGGCATCACCAGTGTGCTGGACTCGGCCTCCGGCTATGCCGCGCTGAGTGTGGCGCCGGAAGGAACGGATGTCCTCACCATCGAGTTCAAAGTCAACTTACTGGCGCCCGCGGTGGGCGATCGTTTCCTGGCACGAGCGCACGTAAAGCGCGCCGGGCGAAACGTTACCGTCTGTGCCGCCGACGCCTTCGCGGTTCGCGGAGTCGAGGAGAAACTTATCGCCACCATGCTCGCTACCATCATGACCGTGAATCGCTAGAATCCGCCGGGAACTTGCCGCCCCTCTCCGCTGTCTAAGCCATCAGACACGCGCGTGCCGGAGAGGAAAAATTCCAATGGCATTCTCGACGGCAGGCGGTGGTCCGTTTTCTACAGGTCCCAAAATGAACGTCACTCCTTTGATTGACGTTCTGCTGGTGCTCATCATTGTTTTCATGTTGGTTGTGGTCGAGGAGCAACCACTCGGCTTGCAGACAGAGATTCCGCAGCAACCCAATCCAAAGGATCACTCGATCCCGCCGCCCAATCGCACGATCGTAATTCAGATTCTTCGCGCGAAGCCGGGGACGGATCGTTCTCAGGCAGAGCATCCGCAGGTGATGGTGAATGAAGAAGCCGTGGAATGGGATCGCCTGCGCGAACGGCTGCGGGATATTTTCGCGATTCGGGTGGAGCGGATCGCCTACGTCGAAGCCGACGATGACATTGATTTCCAGGATGTCGCGGACGTGATTGCAATTGCACGGATCGCCGGCGTCGACCGCGTAGGTCTGCTGACCGAGGACGGGAAGCACGTTCCGATGGCGGGATAAGAGCTATCTCATGAGTCCCCGCCCGACGATAGCTTACAGTGGCTGACTCTTGTAGGATTGCGACATGCCAAAGATTAAAATCTGCGTGGCGTTTCTATTGTTGATCGGCTGTTCGGGCGTTGTGGCCCAGAGGCTGCCCGACGCGGATCAGGTCCTCGCCCAAGTGAACGCACAGGCCAGCGAACAAGACAAAAATGTCCTCCTGGTCTTCGGGGCCTCCTGGTGCAGCTACTGCAAGCAGTTCGAAAAGTTCCTCGCGGCTCCGGAGATTCAGCCGATCATCGAGAAACACTTTGTTGTCGCCCGGGGGGGTGTATGAGGAGTTGGGGCGTAATCCGAAGCTGAACAACCCCAAGAGTGATACCTTGGTTCGCAAATTCGGAGATGCTGATGTGGGCGGTCTTCCTTTCATTGTGCTCCTTGATCCCAAAGGTGGATTGATCGTTAACTCGAATCGACCCAGCAAACGGAAAGGAACGGGCGAGAACATTGGCTATCCTTCAACCCCAGAAGAGATCGACTGGTTTATGGTCATGATCAAAAAGGCCGCGCCCGCGCTGACCGAAAATGATGCCGCGATTGTCGAGGCGTGGCTGCGTAAGGCAGCATCGTAAGGGCCTCCAATCTGTTCGGCGGAATATGCGCTCCTGCAGTTGAAGCGGGGCGATTACAGCACCAGCGCTGAACAGCATATCTATAGAAGAATTCTAGTCCCGCGCTCGGTTCTTAATCCAGATAGGCGAACCCATGAATCCGAACGCAGCGCGAATCTGGTTTTCAAGAAATCGCTGATAGGAAAAGTGCAGCTTCACGGCGCGGTCGGTGAAGAGCACGAAGGTCGGCGGCGCCACTCCGGCCTGCGTCATGTAGTAGATTCTCACGCGCTTGCTGACGGGAACGGAGGCGCGGTCGAAGTCAACCGTCCGGAGGAAACGGTTCATCTCGCCAGTCGTAATGCGCTTGCGGCGCTCGGCGGCCACCTTCTCGATCAGCGGAAGAATTTTTTCCACTCCCTTGCCGGTGTGCGCGGAGAGAAATAGCACCGGAGCATAAGCCAGAAACTTAAGTCCGTAGCGCAGGCGTTCTTCGTAGAGAGCGCGGTCTTGCGGACGCTTGGCGTCTTGTATGCGAGCGGTTCGAGACTGGCTGACGGCGCGCTTCTCGCCGCTCGCCACCAGGTCCCACTTATTGACCAGGATGATCACCGAGCGTCCGCTCTCGTGGGCATAGCCTGCAATGTTGGCGTCGAGCCCGCTGGCGCCTTCGGTAGCGTCCACCATGAAGAGCACGATGTCGGCATCTTCAATGTTCTTGCGCGCCATGACCACCGAAAGCTTCTCGGCCATCAGCCGAGTCTTGCCTTTGCGGCGAATGCCCGCGGTATCGATGAAGCGAATCTTGCGGCCTTTGTACTGGATGACTTGGTCGATTGAATCTCGCGTAGTGCCCGCAACGGGCGAGACGATGGCCCGCGATGTTCCCGTGAGTTGGTTCAGCAGCGTGGATTTGCCCACGTTGGGGTGCCCGATGATGGCCACCTTGATTTCATGCGGCTCTTCGGGAGCTGGTGAGCCCTCCTCTGTGCTTTCCCCTGTGACCTCAGTGCCCTCTGCGTTTGGCTTTTTGACGGTAGGCAGCACAAGAAGGATCGCGTCCAGCAGATCGTCGATGCCCCGTCCATGTTCGGACGAAACCGGAAACACGTTCCGCATTCCGAGCGAATGAAATTCACCAAGCAACGAATCCTGCTTGTCGGTATCCATCTTGTTGACGGCGAGAAAGAGCGGCTTGCCAGTACGCGCCAGCAGCCGCGCCAACTCGCGATCGGGCCCCGCGATCTCGGTGCGCGCATCGACGACCATGACGATGGCCGCCGCTTCTTCGAACGCGACCTTGGCCTGACGAAAGATCTCCGACGGTATGAAGTCCTTGTCGTCGGGAACGATGCCGCCCGTATCCACCACGCGGAACTCGCGCCCGCGCCATTCGGCCTCGCCATAGAGGCGGTCTCGAGTGATGCCGGGCTCGTCTCCGACGATGGCGCGCCGCGATCCAGTCAGCCGGTTGAAGAGCGTCGATTTGCCGACATTGGGCCGTCCGACGATGGCGACAAGTGGGGATGGCTTTTTCTTGCTCAAAGTTTTTTCATACTCATAAATTCTTTGTCACTACGAGGATTGGTTCAGCGCGCGTTTCTGAGGTCTTCCGCTGCTCGTTTTACAAGTTCGCTTCGCAGAAGCATAAGCTCGTGAATTCCAAGAATTTCTCTGATACGTTCGACAATCTTCCCGACAGCAATATCCCCAGTAAGCGGTTTGCTGTCCCATTCTTTATTACCAATAACCTCAGCAACCAGCCTAAACATTTCAGTTATTGCTGGCTGAGCACCGGGGACTTGGTCCACTAAATGCGCGCAATTTCCTATCCTATGGATGGCATCTTCAAACGGATTTAGTGTTGCTTCGATCTCTGGCGTTAGCCATACGATCCATTTGTTGCGGATTTGTCGCAGTGTCGAAGCGTGTTCAAATGCCTCTGTGCACGGCCCACGCCTGAAAAGAGTTGTAAGGGTCACGAGTACTTCCGAAACATATTCTTCGGCAAACTGGGCATACTTGTCGAAGGCAATATTTGCCATGTGGGAGGTTGTTCCGACTGAAAAACTATTCTGTCGTTCAAGCAGGAGCAACGACCTTTCATAAGCTATGTTGTCACGGAAAATCAGAAGCAGGGCAGCAAGCAGGGAGCCAATGGCTGGAATCGGTGCCAACGTACGCACCACATCTCCTACGGGCAGAAAAATTATAGCTGCCACACACAGACAGAAAATAATGCCAAATGAGATGTAAGCAATTTTGGATTTCATCGGCTTTGGCTAAGTTCCGGTCATGCCATCCCCTTTCCCTTGCTTGCCAGTAATCCGCAGCACGCGGCCCACTACCCGTTATTATAGAGACTCCGTGACTTCCCCATCCCATCCCGTGTCCCCTCCAGAAAATCGGCCTGCGGGATTCTCGCTGTACCAGTTCTTCGCGCCGGGGGGCTTGCTCTCGAAAACCCACCCTGCCTACGAGTTTCGGCGCGGGCAGTTGCAGATGGCGCAGGCGGTGGAAGAGGCGCTCGAAGAAAAGCGGCATCTGATCGTCGAGGCCGGCACGGGCACCGGCAAAACGCTGGCTTATCTCTTGCCGGTAATCCGCTCGGGCAAACGCGTCATCATCTCGACCGGCACGAAGAATCTGCAGGAGCAGCTTTTCTTCAAAGACGTCCCCGCGCTGGAGCGGGCGCTGTTTCCCGACGGGGACCGCAAACTGAGCGTCTGCTACATTAAGGGGCGCAACAACTATCTCTGCCGCAAGAAGCTTTTTGATCTCACCGACCAGCCCGTGCTCAGCGGACTGGAAGAGATCGAGCACTACCGCGCCATCGCCGCCTGGGAGAAAACGACGCAGGCCGGCGATCGCGCCGAACTCGCCGGACTTCCCGAGGCCAGCGCCCTCTGGCACAAGCTCGACGCGCGCGCCGATACCTGTCTCGGCCAGAAATGCAAGGAATACGACCGCTGCTTCATCACCGAGATGCGACGGCGCGGGGCGGAGAGCGACATCATCATCGTCAATCATCACTTGTTCTTCGCCGACCTCTCCATCAAACTCGAAGCCGAGGGCGCGCCCGACGCCGGCGTGCTTCCCGAATGCGGTGCGGTGATCTTCGACGAAGCGCACGAACTCGAAGAAGTCGCGGGCAACTACTTTGGAATTTCGGTCAGCAACCTGCGGATGGATGAGTTAGCGCGCGATATCGAGAATTCACTGCGGCATAACCGCATGCTTTCGGCTTCGCTTTCCGGGGCCCTCGGCAGTTTGCGCGAAAGCTCGCAATTGTTCTTTTCGTTGTTGCCGCCGGGAATTGGGCGTTTCGCGTTTGAAAACCGCCGCGAATTTGTGCTGGAAAATTCCGACGAATATGATGCAGTCTTCCGTGCCCTAAGACGGATTAAGGCGGAACTGGAGCAACTTCCCGATAAGCCGGAGGAAGTCTTCTCATTCTTGCGACGTGCACAAGAATTGTGGGTTCACTTCGGCTTTGTGATGGAAGAGAAGAATGATCCGAATATCGTCTTCTGGATCGAGCGGCGAGGGTTTCGCGGGCCGGGGGGCTCGCGCGGCAAGTCTTCCGCGGAAACATCTGCGGGCGGGCGAGCGAATGTTTTTCTGCAGGCCACTCCGATCGAAGTCGGCCAGATTCTGCGCGAGTGCCTGTGGTCGAAACTGGAGACGTCGGTGCTGACCTCGGCGACGCTAGCGGTCGGCGGCGGCTTCGACTACATACGGCAGCGGCTCGGCCTTGATCACGCGCGCGAACTGATCGTCGCCTCGCACTTCGATTATGAAAGCCAGGCGATCCTCTACGTCCCGCCCGATCTGCCCGACCCGCGCACGCCGCAATTCGCCGGCGAGGCTGCCGGGGTTATCCGGCGGCTGCTCGAGATCACACGCGGGCGCGCGTTTGTGCTCTTCACCAGCTACGCGCAGATGAATGAAATTTACGAGCGGCTGTTGGGGCAGTTGGAATTTCCGGTGCTCAAGCAAGGCGACGCTCCGAAGTCAGCGCTGCTTGAGGAGTTCCGGCTCACGCCCCACGCCGTGTTGTTTGGGACCTCTTCGTTCTGGCAGGGCGTGGATGTGCAAGGCGAACAGTTGAGCTGCGTCATTATCGATCGTTTGCCGTTTGCCGTCCCGAGCGATCCGGTGGTTGCGGCTCGGGTGAAAGCCATCGACGCCGGCGGCGGCAACGCCTTCTTCGAATACCAGGTGCCGAGCGCGGTCATTACGCTGAAGCAGGGATTTGGAAGACTGATTCGATCGCTGCACGATCGCGGATTGCTGGCGCTGCTCGATAACCGAATTTTGAAGAAGCAGTACGGGCGCGTGTTTGTGGAGAGTCTTCCGCCTTACAGCAAGACAACAGACTTGAGAAAAGTTGAGGAGTTCTTCGGGGCGGATGTCGGATGATGGAGCGCCGGGCGCCCCGCCCGGCAGGACGGGCGAGTCGCCCGTCCCCACACGAGCACAGCGCAACAAAACTATTCTGCCGCAACCGCTTCTTTGTCGACAACGACCTTCAGGTGAGTGGTCACGTCCTTGTGCAGCTTGATGGGAATAGTGAACTCGCCGACGATCTTGAGCGGTTCGTGCAGCTGAATCTTTCGGCGATCGATGTGGAAGCTCTTCTTTTCGAGCGCCTCGGCAATGTCGCCAGCCGTGACCGATCCGAACAACTGATCGGCTTCGCCTGACTTGCGCAGGAACTTCACCTCGAGCCCGTCAAACTGCTTGGCCAGCGCTTCGGCTTCCGTCTTTTCCTTGGCGGAACGGCGCACCGCGGCGGCCTTCATCTGCTCGATTACAGTCTTGTTGGCGACGGTGGCCTCAATCGCCAGTTTCTTGGGCAGCAGGAAATTCCGCCCGTAGCCCTCGGCGACTTTTACCACCTCGCCGCGGTTGCCCAGCTTGGGCACGTCTTCTTTCAGGATGACTTCCATGAATGACTCCCTAGTCGTTGGTCATTGGTCGTCAGTCGTTAGCAAAGATTGCGAACGACTGAGGACCAACGACGATCTTGAATTTACTGTGCGCGTCCGGCGAACGGCAGCAGGGCGATATTGCGCGCCTGCTTGATGGCCCTCGACAGACGGCGCTGGTGCGGCGTGCACACGCCGGTCAGGCGTCGCGGAGTGATTTTGCCGCTTTCCGCCACGAACTGCGCCAGCAGACGCACATCTTTATAATTGACCGCTTCGATCTTCTCGACGCAGAACTTGCAAACCTTCTTGCGCCG
>JBEKWX010000052.1:0-13684 GCA_049512675.1 Terriglobales bacterium
TTGCTTGCCCTCCCAGACTCACCTCGCGGTTGTCTGAGTGACTTCGCTTGAGCCCCGGACGCTGCACCAACCGGAAAAACTTCAGAACGTGTCAAAGAACGATTATGTTTTTACCACTCTCAATTTTTACGTCAACGAAATTCATGCGCCTCTAACTGCTTATTCATCAATGGAGTGCAGCTCATGCACAGCCCGGTGACCCGGAAATTGTGCAATCGGCGGTGACCGGTTGCAAGATCTCCAGTATTCACGCTATATTTCGCGGTTTCTAACTGGAATGCTTCCGCTTTTGTTGCATGCTCACATCAGTTTGTGACTGTGCAAATCGACGTTTCACCCGCATAAATGCTCACTTTCCAGCTTCCGGGCTCCGGTTCTCAGCCGGATACTTACTTCCTCCAAGTGCTTTCTCTACAATCCCAAGGTGAATGGGATTCGTGGTTGGAGGCTTTTTTGATGCGCAGCCTGCGTTGGGCAGCTATAGGTTGTCTCCTGCCCCTTCTTTCATTGTCGTTGGCATTGGCACCGGCACTTGCGCTTGCACAAAGCTCCCGGGCGCAAAGCCCTGAAGAGAAGACGGCGAAATATCTGGACGCGGTGCGGCATCAGCCGGGGTTGCTGCTGGCGTTTCTGCAGCGGATGCCCAAGGGCGGCGACCTGCATGTCCACCTGAGCGGCGCGGTCTATGCGGAAAGCATGATTGACTGGGCCTCGGAGAGCGCTCTCTGCGTGGACCGCAGCACTTCGAAGCTGATTCCCCCGCCTTGCGATTCGTGCGAGCCGTACAGGGACAAGCCGTCGGTGCGGTGCGCCTATCAGGACCACATTCTCTACGACCAACTGATTGACGCCTGGTCGATGCGCAACTGGCATCGCGAGGAGGAATCGGGTCATGACCATTTCTTTGCTACGTTCGAAAAGTTCGGTCCAGCTTTGGAAAACCATGTTGGCGACGCGCTGGCTGAAGTGGCATCGCGAGCGGCGGCCGATCATCTGCAATACGTGGAGGTGATGCACACCGCCGACCGGGCGCAGGCCCGTGATTTGGGTACGCAGGTTGGATGGGATGACGACTTCGGCAAGCTGCGCGACAAACTGCTGGCTGGGGGAATGCGGGACATTGTGGCATCGGTTCGCGGGCGCCTCGACTCCGATGAGGCTCGCAAGAAAGAAGTGCTGCATTGCGGGACGGCGCAGGCTGCTGCGGGGTGCGAGGTTACGATCCGCTATTTGTACCAGGTGCTGCGGGGCTTGCCTCGGGAGCAGGTTTTCGCGCAGATTCTGCTTGGCTTCGAATTATCGAAGGCCGATCCGCGCTTCGTTGGCTTCAACCTGGTGATGCCCGAAGACTATTACGTGCCGATGCACGATTTTGATCTGCACATGCGAATCATCGAGGCTCTACATAAGTTTTATCCGGCGACGCATGTTTCGTTGCACGCCGACGAGCTGTGGATGGGGCTGGTTCCTCCCGAGGGCTTGCGCTTTCACATTCGCGAATCGATTGAGCGCGGCGGCGCGGAACGGATTGGGCACGGCGTGGCCGTCATGAGCGAAGACGATCCGATTGGGCTGTTGCGGGAGATGGCGAAGAAGAACGTGCTGGTCGAAATTTGCCTGACTTCGAATGATGTGATTCTGGGCGTCAGTGGCGATCGTCATCCGCTGCCGGTGTACATGAAATACGGAGTGCCGGTTGCGCTTGCTACCGACGACGAAGCTGTTTCACGGAGCGACATGACTCACGAATATCTGCGGGCGGTCGAGAGCTATGGTTTGTCCTATGCTGATCTGAAGCGCATGGCTCGGGAGAGCCTGGAACACAGCTTTATTGCGGGTGATAGTCTGTGGAGCGATGGGCGCGCGTTGCGGCGGGCTGCGGAGTGCTCGGATGAAAAAACGCCGGGCGATCGCGCTGCGGGAAAATGTGGGAAGTTTATTGGGGCTAATGAACGCGCTCGCGTGCAGTGGAAGCTGGAGCAGGCGTTCTCCGAGTTTGAGAAGAATTACTAGGAGCTGCCTTTTGCCGGTGCGAAAGACAGCAGGTCCTTCGCTTCGCTCAGGATGACAACTTGTGTTTGTGACGATGTACATTTATGGCGATGTGTGTATCCATGACAATGTGCATTCATGACAATGTTTATTTATGTTTCCAGACCTGTTTACTCGTGCTGAATCCGCTGCTGCCTTTGTGCTTTCGCAGACCCGACTGCGGCCGCAGATTGGGCTTGTGCTTGGCTCTGGCCTGGGCGCTTTTGCCGACGATCTTACTAACGCTGTTCGCATTCCTTATGCGCACATCCCGACGTTCCCGCCTTCGACCGCGATTGGTCATGCCGGACAACTCGTGGTGGGCAAGAGCGGCGAGGTTGGCGTTGCTGTTATGCAAGGACGGGTGCATCTGTATGAAGGCTATTCGGCTGCCGAGGTCGCGTTTCCAACGCGCGTGCTTGGTCGAACTGGCGTACGCGCTTTGATCCTTACCAACGCCGCCGGGGGCATCAACGTCGAGTACGGACAGGGCGCGCTGGTCGTCATTCGCGATCACATCAACCTTCAGGGACAGAATCCGCTGACGGGCTTGAATGACGAGCGTTTTGGCCCGCGCTTTCCCGACATGACTTATACGTACTCCAAACTCTATCGCGAGATGGCGCTGGAGGAAATGAAGGCGCTTTCGATTCCGCCGCGCGAGGGCGTGTATGCGGCGCTGGCCGGGCCGAGTTATGAAACTCCGGCGGAGATTCGATATCTGCGCACAATTGGCGCCGACCTGGTGGGCATGTCAACTGTTCCGGAAGCGATTGCGGCGCGGCACATGGGGATGGAGGTTTTGGCAATTTCGTGCGTGACCAATATGGCCGCCGGCATTCTCGATCGGGCGCTTGTCCACGATGAAGTGCTCGAAGTGGGACGACGCGTGACGGGGCAGCTTATCGCGCTGCTGCGGGCCTTGCTGCCTCGGATTGCGGGGGAGTTGCGGAGCACTGGCTAGGAGCAGAGCTTCGCTCGGCTTGGACGGGCCAGAGGCACGTCACCACATGAACCCGGGCGGACTCAGTGGGGTTTGCGGGGGATTAACACCGGTTGCGGCGGATCTATCTGGTAGGTTGCTGCGAAGCTGGCCTGGTTTAGGGCGAAACTGGCTCGTCCTCGCGAATCTATGAATAGCAAGGGTTGTTTGAGCGGCACATCGGTGAACGTCCTGACGAATGGCATCTCGAGTTCGCGTCCCGCGATCGTGACCTTCAACTTGTCGCCGCGCTGATAGCCTAGCTTCAGAAAATCTTCAGCGCTTAGGTTCGTGATCAAGTTGCCGAAGGGGCCGTCCAGAGCGATTACCTCGCCGGTCAGACCTTTATCGTCCACGCTTGCGGGTTTCAGATCAAGGCGGACCAGTTGCTTGACCGGGGGGCCGACCTGGGTCCAATCGTCGCCGCGCGCTATGTGAGCGCCTACGGGGGAGAAAATATCCCGGCCATGGAAGGTGGAGGAAATTTTGGCGCCGACCATCCAATCGGGGTTGGTGATCTCGCGAATGCTTCCGATGCCATCGCGGTCCTCGATCATCGTCATCAGGCCGTTGTCGGGCAGCACGAAGAATTGCCCGCGCTTGGATCTCACGACCACAGCCTTGCGCGAGCTGCCCACGGTGGGATCTACCACTGCCACGAATACCGTACCGGGCGGGAAGTAGGGCGTGGCGCCGAACAGGAAGCGCGCGCCGTCTCGAATCGAAAATGCATTTACCTGATGCGTGAGATCGACTATGCGGAGGTTGGGGGCGATGCCGTACATGACGCCCTTGCAGAGGGCCACCGAATCGTCTACAACGCCGAAATCGGTCATGAAGACGACGGTTGGCGGAGGTGCGACGGCAGACTGCCGCGTCAGTAGAGGGCTCGCGAGCAGAAGTAAAAAGAGGAACCACAGACAGAATATTCGCGGCGATTCTTTTGCCGAGGTTGATGTCATCCGCATAAGGTCAATCTCTCCGAAAAGGCTACTATAATCGGGGCAGCAAGAATTAGTAAGTAATCCACTTAACCCAGGAGAGCCAGCGATGTCCAACGTGATTCCTGAAAAATACGTTGACCTTTTCCATAAGCGCTCTTTTGCCAGTCTTGGCACCCTCATGCCTGATGGACGGCCGCAGGTCACTCCCGTCTGGTGCGACTTCGACGGCCAGCATGTCATCTTCAACTCGGCGCGCGGACGTCAGAAGGATCGCAATGTTCGCCGCGATCCGCGGGTTGCGCTGGCCATTATCGATCCCGACAATCCCTATCGCTATCTGGAGATCCGCGGCACCGTGGTTGAGATTACCGAAGACGGGGCTGCCGCACACATCGACAAGATGGCGAAGAAGTATTTGGGGGTGGACAAGTATCCATACGCGCAGCCTGGAGAGGTTCGCGTGCTTTACAAGATCCGGCCAGAGCATACGACTGTGATGGGGTAGAGCAAATCCAGAGTTGCTATGGCCACTGGCAGCTGCCGAGCTGCTCCACCCCGTCAAGCCAACACTGGGCTTGACGGGGGCCCCGATGCGCTCGGCTTGGACGGGGGGAGCCCCGTCACCACACGCGCCCCTTTTCTCCGATAACCTTTCCTCCGCAAACGAGTCCAACTCTTAACGGAACTTCTGAGGGTCCTTTCCCGTATTAGATGACGGGAGTCGAGGGATGCTGGCTGTTTGTTTTCGGAGGAGGCGTTTATGGAAGTTCGTAAAAGTAACGGCGATGGCTTGCAGGCGATCAATGTTCAGGCCAATAGTATTTCGGCGCAGCAGGTGGTGAAAGCTGCGCACGAAGAACTCCTCCAGCTTATGGGGCAGCGTGCCGAGATTATGAAGCGCATTGGCACGGTGAAGCAGACTATCGCCGGATTGGCTAATCTCTTCGGCGACCAGGTGCTGGGCGACGATTTGCTGGAACTGATCGACCGCAAGCCCAGCGGCCGCCAGCCCGGCTTCACCAAGGCTTGCCGAAGAGTGCTGATGGAAGTCCGGCGTCCGCTGGGAGCGCGCGAGGTTTGCGTGGAACTGGAACGGTATGCTCCCGCAATTTTGGCGCGGCACAAGGACCCGCTGGCCTCGGTCACAACCGTTTTGAATCGTCTGGTGGATTATGGCGAAGCTCGCAGCCGGAACAACGACCGGGGCCGGCGGGTTTGGGAGTGGATCAGCGAAACCGAGCCGGTGGTGGATGCGATGCCTTCCAGGCGAACGGCCTGATAGCGTCGCGCTGCATCGGGCCCCGCCCCTAAAGGGGCGTCTTGGTGCCGCGAATTATGGCATCGCTGAAGCGATGCCCTGATACGAACCCTGGCATCGCTGAGCGGTGCCCTGATATCAACCGCGGGCTTTCAGCAGCTTGCCAGTCTTACTTCCAGCAGCCTGCAGTCTCACTTCAGTATCAGCCCGAGCGATTGCCTTTCGCCGTCGTCTCAGTACTTTCGTAACTCTCCGTTGGGCAAACGACAGCGGTATTCTAGGCTTGATTCTCCCCCTGTTCTTAGCCAAATGCACATCAGGGTGTAGTGCGGCTTGTCACCGCGAGGCGATTGTAATGACGATGATGTTTGGCCGGTTCGAAATCCACAGTGAGCTTTCGAAGTCCGAGACCGCCTTGATTTATAAGGCGGTGGACATGGAAACCAACCAGATCGTGGCGCTCAAGACGCAGAGTCTGGCGCCACTCGGCGACCGTGCCGAAGCGTTCGTGGAAACGCTGATCACCGAGGGCGAGAGCACGCGCGACCTTGCCGGACAGAACATTGTGCTTCTGTATGGCGCGGGCGAGATCGACGGCCAGTACTGCGCGGCCATGGAGTACATCCAGGGCAACAGCATTGCCACCATGTTGGCGCGGAAAGAAGGCTTTTCCATCTGGGACCTGCTCGACATTACGCGCCAGGTTTGCGCCGGCCTGGAGCACGCCGCCTCGAAGAATGTGACTCACTGTTCGCTGGAACCCGGCAAGATCATGGTGCAGTGGGACGGGATGGTGAAGATCCTCGGCTACGGCATCTCTAACATGAGCCTCATCGAAGCGGAATCGGGGAAGGGCCTGGGACGGCTTATGCCCTACTGTTCCCCGGAACAGATCCGCGGAGAAGCGATCGACCTGCGTTCGAACGTGTTTACCTTAGGCACGATCCTTTACGAGATGGTAGTGGGGCGGCAGGCCTTCGATGCCGCAGATCCGGTTACGCTTGTAAGCCGGATCGAAAGCGAGATGCCCGCCAGTCCGGCTTCGGTGAATTCCAAGATTCAACCGGCGGTGAGCGCGCTGATTATGAAGGCGCTCGCGAAAGATCCCGCGGAGCGTTATCAGAGCGCGCGCGAACTGGTGGACGAGCTGGAGAATTGCAAGGAAAACGGCAAGAAACCGGCTACGGATAGCAAGAAGACGCCGTCGTCGAATGTTTCCGTCAGTCGCGCAGCTCGTGCGGCGGCGGCCAGCAAGTTTATTCCGGCCGCTTCGAGTACCGCGAGGCCCGAGCCTTCCGCTTCATCATCGGTTGCTCCGGTTGCGCCCAAACCTGTTGCTCCGAAAATCGACGCGCCGGTGTTTTCGCCGGCCCATCCGCCGGCAGCCGAAACGAGAGCCGCGGCGGCGGCGGCCGGAGGGAGCGGATTGGGCTTACCCGGGACCGACTCTGGTTCGGATTCTGATTTGAAATCTGGCGCGCGATTTATCAGCGACTTTGAAGTAAGTGCTCCTGAATCCCAGGCCGGGTGCGGGCCGGTCTTATCGGCGGCGGTGGCGGAACAAGAGTCCGAGCGGCAGTCGACTCGCGTGGCCTTTGATCCGATGATGGCCGAACCGGCGGCGGGCTTATCCGGCAAAAGCTTTTCTGACCTGGCAGAGATGCCTCCGCTTAAAGAACCGGTTTTCACACCGCCGGTTGCCGAGCCGGCTGAGGCGTTGCGCCCCGAGGTGCAGGTCTTTCCAAAGAAACATCCAGAGAACGATCCGGGGAAAGAAGACAAGCCAAGGATCCAGCCGCGGCAAGTCGCGGAAATGGCATTCAAGGAAATCTCGACCATTCCATCGCGGCTGATGCTGTACTCGATGCTGGGCGCGGTTGGAGTGATATTGGTGGTTGCGATCGCGGTCTTTGTCCATGTTCACTTTGAAGACGATGGTTCGACGGCTGCTCCGCGGCCGACGAAAGCGGCAAACTCCGCCCAACCGGTTGCCCAGACGCCGGTGGCGCCACGAATCGAGAAGCCAGCTCCGCCGGTTGCGCCAGTTGCGGAAGCTAAACCGAGCCTGAAGGTACGCCCGATCGAACCGCGCAGTTCGAAGAGCAGCCGACGGGCGTCCGCTCCAGCCCCAGCCCCGGCGCCGGCCGCGATTACAGGCCAGGAACTGATTGACTCCAGCCCGCAGGGCGCACAGTTTCAGGTCGATGGAAACAGCGATCCGTCGTGGGTCACACCGTTCACTTTGATGGGCCTGAGTCCCGGTAAGCACATCATCTATGTAAGCAAGTCGGGCTATGCATCCGAGATGCGGTCGGTCGATGTTGCTGCCGGCAGCAAATCGTCTCTGCTGCTTCATTTGTCGCCGGTGAATGCACTGGTGGTGGTGAACAGCACGCCGCCGGGCGCCGATGTCATCATAGACGGCAGGTCCACCGGGCGGGTAACCCCGGTGCAGTTCGCCGTGGAAAAAGGAAGCCACACAGTTCTGGTGCGCAAGCAAGGATACCTCGATGAGACGGTCACGGCCGATCTCGGTCCCGCGCAGAATTTCCAGTATTCGCCGGTGCTCCGGGCGCTGGGCAACACGGCGGACATGCGGACCGTCGGCAAGTTGAACAAGCTGTTTGGACACGGCGGAGACAGCACGGCCGGCATGGGTTCGATCAGCATTCGCACCCAGCCGAAAGGCGCACAGGTCGCCATCAACCAGCAGGTTCTCGATAAGACGTCGCCGGTAGATGTCATGCTGGCGCCGGGGAACTACATCGTGGATGTCACGCTGACCGGTTTCAAGCCGGTGCACAAAATCGTCAGCGTCGACAGTGGCGGCAAGGCCGCAATCAACGAAATTCTGGCGCGGCAATAGCTGCGATTCGGCGACCCTCTGGTCAAACTCCTTTGCTGTAGCGGCATTCGCTTCGGTTTTCCCTGCGAAGAGCTCAAATGCGAAGTGCTGCCTAATTGACAAATCGAAACTTGTTCAGGAATGAGCCGCCAGTTCGTCCGCGGGAGGTGTAGTCTGGAAGCAGCGGCTCCCCGTCGCCTGTCACCTGGAGCCGTGCTCCGCATCACAGCGCGTGGTTCGAAGTGTATGCAGGATAGGCTGAGACAAGAGGGGTTGATATTGTGTCATTGCAGCCTACGCCGGGTAAGTTGAGTCCCGATCTGCTAAAGGCCCTCCACGCGATCAAACCGGCTCGGCTGTTCCCCAAAGGCGCTACGTTGTTCCAGCAGGGTTCTGCGGCAGCGGGCGTTTACCTGGTGGAGAGCGGCGAGGTTCGCGTCCTGCTGCCGACCGGTCCGAGCCAAAAGCAGCTTCTGCAGGTCGTCGGTCCCGGAACCGTGCTGGGGCTGAGCGAGAGCATGAATGGGGAAAAGTATCGGATCACCGCTGAAGCGGGCGACCAAACGATGGCGACCTTCATTCCGCGTGAAGAGTTGCTGGAGTTTCTGGGTGAGCACGGCGATTTCTGCATGCAGGTAGTGCGGCTTTTGAGCGAAGACTTACACGGACTTTACCACAAATTCCGTAGCATCAGTGCTCATCCGGGGCGTCCGCGGCACCGGCTGCTGGATGAGCAGTTGAATTAAGCTCTCAGCTGTCAGCTCTCAGCTCTCAGTTACCACACCGAGCCGCTGGCTTCCTGCAAACAAACTGCTGCGCGCGCTTGCAGTTCTTCCTTAGAGCGGTTTCAGCAATGCTTTGAACTTGGAGGGCACGTTCCTCAGGGGCTAAAGCCCGCATTCCTCCAGGCCTTGAACGGCACGGCTGAAGCCGTGCCCTACCCAAAACCGATTTATGAAACCAGCTTTAAGAGATTGACAGTTGAGCGCTGAGAGCTGAGAGCTGAGAGCTGGGAGCTGACAGCTAGTTCGTTTTGAAATTGACTGTGATCTGCGTCTGGATTTCGACCGGTTCGCCATCGAGGTAGTACGGCTTATATCTCCACTGGCGGACAGCATCCAGCGCGGCGCCTGCCAGGACGTGGTCTCCTCTAAGTACTTTCGGATTGATGACGATGCCCTCTTTGTTGATGGTGGCTTCGATCTGCACTGCGCCCTGGGCATGAAGCTTGAGCGCGGCTGGCGGATAGGTTGGCTGTACCTGCTTGATCAGAAGTCCCTGGGCCACGCCCTGGGAAAGTTTCACGGTTGCCAGCGAAGGCTTGGGAGGATTTGACGATGCCGAAGAGATCAGGCCTTTCAAGTTGCTATCGTCCGCGGATTCGACGGTTAACGGGCTAGAAAGCGAAGGGGCGGACTCCTCGGCTTGGGCCGGCACTTTGGTTCCCGACTTCACGAGTAGGGGAGCCGAATCGGGTTTCTTCGTTCCAGGCTCAGAGTGCGCGTTGACTTTCGCGTCGATTCGGATCGCCTGAGATTTGTCTGCGCCAGCCGACGGCTTCTCGGGCGGCACCGCAGTAGCCGTTTTGGGAGCTGGGGTTGGGGTTGCGGTACTTGCCGGGACGGTTGTACTCGTCGAAGGCGCTGCTGCCGGGGAAGACGTGGGCGCCAGAGCAGGAGCAGGTTGCGTCGAGTCCTGGGGCAAGCTTACGGGCCGCGGAGCCGGGGGTTTGCTGGACTTGCCAAGCTCGCTATAACCGAGGTAGCCGAGCGCGGCCAGAGCCAGGGCAGCAATAACTACCATCAGGATTTTTTGGAATCCGCTCGATCCCCAGGAATCGTCTTCGTCCAGGGCAACGGCAAAAGACGGGGCGCCGGTAGTGCTCACCGCATTGGAGGTTGGAAGTGGAATGGGAGCGGCCCCGTGCGACGCACTGGCGGGCTCGGATCCAAAGATCTTTAACTGCACGACCTTCGACTTAACGATCTTCGAATCGGCGATCTTCGATTCGGCGATCTTCGATTCGACGATCTTGTTCTCTTTCGCCGGCGGGGCCGTCACTTCCTTGGCCGGAGCCGGTGCTGCGGCCGATCCCGGGGCCGACGGGAAGGCGGAACTGGTACTTTGCGCTGGGACGGAGGTGGCGGCGACGTTTGCAGCCTGGTTCTTGGCTACATCATGCTTGACTCCGTCGTTCTTAACTGTGCCAGCAGATTCGGGCTGCCGCGATTCCAATGCCGGCTCGGCGGCAATCGTAGTCTTGCTTTGTGCTGCGGGCGCGGGAACGGCCGCCGGGTTATCCTCAACTCTTACCAACGCTGTCGTTGTCGGAAGCTGCGCCGCGGGCGCCTCCCGAAAGGACGCCGTCATTGGTGCTTCCATCGGTGCTTCAAATTCAGGAGGTTCGTGTGGGCTGGGCGGTGGAGCAGCCGCTGCAGAGCTTCGACTCGCCGGCGGGAATGAACTGGCGGCGGATGCGGAAGCTGGTTTTGCGGGCGTTGCCGGAGCTGAGGCACTGGCCCCGGCAGCATCAGAATTTTTCCGCAGTAGTCCGCGCGCTACTCGCAGCGTTCCCTTGGCCTGCTCGACATTGATCGGCTTGGTGAGCACAAGGTTGGCGCCGATGCGGTAGGACTTGGCGACACCCGCTTGTCCTTCGACCACAGCGATGGCCAGCGAGCTCTGATTGAAGCTGGAATTTCTGGCGCTCTTGAACAGCAGGGAAGCGTTCTGCTCGTTCTCGCAGTCCACGACGATGGCGTCGTAACGCTGCGTCATCAACTTCTTGACCGCCGCAAAAGGTTCATGAACCGGTTCCACCGCGAAGTCCAGTTCGCTGAACACCTGACTTACGACGCGAGCCAGTTTTTCATCGGAACAGAAGAGTAAAGCTTGGTAACCCATGATGAGGCCATCCTAGGTAATGACGTGGGTACCAGCAAGTTACGTGGGTAATTGAGAGGAGGTCGATGGTCGATAGCCGTTGGTCGTTGGTCGTTGGTCGTCGGTCGTTGGTCGTTCGCGCCGCGACCTGCGATCGACTAACGACTATCGACGCTCTGCTACGGCTGCTGCAAGTCGACGAGCACAACGGTCTGGAAGGGCTGAGCCTTGCCGTCCCGGACGTAGGGCCGATAACGCCACTGCTTCACGGCGTTGATAGCGGCGGTTGCCAAGGCCGCGTTTCCCTCGACCAGTCGCACGCCCACAACCTTGCCGTTCTCATCCACGACCGCCTTGAGGACAACCGTTCCTTGTGCTGCCGCGGAGCGCGCTTCGACGGGATATTTCGGCGGAACGCTGTAGGCCAGCCGGCTTTCGGCACTCTTGGAAGAAAGCATGATCGCGCTGCTCTCCCCGGGCAGTGGGGCGCCGGACGAAGTCGCAACGGGGGCGCCTTTCTTGCTGTCACTGGGGCTGTTATCACTGGGTTTGTTCGGCTCTGGCTGGGCGGCAACCGGCGCGGCGGCGGACGTCATTATTGTTGGCGAAGCCGTTGCCGAGCCGGCATTGGAGTCGGTTGCTTGTGTCTTGTTCTGATCGGTTGGCGACGTCGAGGCAGGCGCCGCGGTTGTGGCCGGGGCCAGTTGAGTCGAACGCTTGGCGGGGATTGGCGCCGGAGCCGGGGGCAATCCCCGCCCGGCGAGGGCCAGCATGCGATCAATTTGCGGTTGAGCGATGGCTCGGAATCCCGGCTGGTACGTCCACAGGGCATAGGAGCCGCCGCCGGCGAGTGCGAGCATCAGCAACGCGCGCAGCAAACTGCGTGTTCTTTGCCGGGCTGGCGGGTGGGACACAAAGGCGGGGACGCCGGATTGAGCTGCAGGCTGATTCAGTGCTACTTTGCCCGGTCCCGCGCTTTTCTTTTGCGATTCCGCCAGTTCCGATTCTTCCAGTTCCGCTAGTACCGGATCGTCGGAGGGTCTTGGCGGGCGCGCTGGTTTCGAATTCGCCGAAACAGCGGGAGCCGAAGACGACTCTGACAAAGACGATGCTGAAACGGACGCGGGCTGCGGATTCGACTTTGGAGTAGCTGGCGTGGCGTCGATTTCGTCTACGGCGGAATGCATCTTCGTCGTGACGGCTGGCGCGGCGGCTAAAGCGGCGGTTGGAGGAACGGTTGGAGCGACGGTTGGAACGTAGGCTGGTGCGGGCTCCGCAAAGCTTGTCAGTTGCGAAGAAACGGATGCGCCGGCGGCGGCTGCCAGCGCGCGTTCTTCGGTCGGGGCCACGTTGGTCGTGGCCACATTGGCTGACTGCGGGGGAACACTCTCGTTGGTCTGAACGTCTTTTCGCACACGGCTGACGGCGGTGCGGATGGTGCTCCGAGCCTGGTCTTTCGCAACCGGCTTGGTGAGAATCAATTCCGCGCCCAGGCGAAAAGCGGTGGGCAGGCCGGCGCGGCCATCGACAATGGCGATGGGGACAGCATTGTTGCCGCTTTTTCCGCGACGGCAAACGTCAAAAATGAGCTTGGCGGCCGGCAGATTCTCACAATCGACCAACACCAGGTCGAAGCTGTGCGAATTGATCCTTTGGGCAGCGGAGGCTCCATCCAGGGGACGCTCGCAAGTTACTGACATCTCTTCCAAGACTCCAGTAATTGCGTTGACAGCCTGGTCATCGGGCGACAACAGCAGAGCATGAGGCATGGCTCTCTCATGCTAGGAACCGCGGTCGAAAGCCGCAAGTTACGGGGGTAAGGGGGATGCTTGCTGTGGCGGCCGAGATATCCTGCCGTGGGGAAGGCGGCAAAATATCGGGCCATCGGGTGATCGGGTCATCGGGCGATCTAGGACCTCGCGGATTTCGACGGCCCACGATGCGTCGCTGCTTAGCGAGAAGGGGTAGGGGTCCTTCGACTCCGCATGGACTTCACCTCGTGAAGTCCATGCTCCGCTCAGGATGACAGGAGAGGATTGATAGCGAGCGCGGCCGAATTGCCGTTCGACCCGGCTTTTCCTCCGAATACTGCGGTGAATTCGGCATTTGGCCAGTCGTTGTGGTGAAATAGGATCACGATGACAACCAGGTCAGTGGCATTGCGCCGCAAGCTCAAGGCGGTGGAACGGGACGCTCATGGATTGTGGCAAATCCTGAAGGCCGTGGCATCTACGGATCATCCTCTGCTGGCGCATCTGATCCCGATACGGCGCTGCAATCTGGCTTGCACTTACTGCAACGAGTTCGATGATTTTTCCAAGCCGGTGCCCACCGACTTGATGTTGCGGCGCGTGGATCTGCTGAAGGATCTTGGCACTTCCGTGGTCACCATCAGCGGGGGCGAACCGATGCTGCATCCGCAGCTGGATGACATTATTCACCACATGCGGAAACGCCGGGTGGTTTCGGGGCTGATCACCAACGGTTATTTGCTGACTGCCGACCGCATCCAGCGGCTGAATCGGGCGGGGCTGGAGTGGCTGCAGATTTCGATCGATAACGTGAATCCCGACGAAGTTTCCAAGAAAAGCCTGAAGGTGCTCGACCGGAAGCTGCAGTTGCTGGCCGAGCACGCGGAATTTCACGTGAATATCAATTCCGTGGTGGGCAGCGGGGTGAGCCATCCGCAGGACGCGCTCACCATCGGGAAGCGGGCGCTGGAGTTGGGGTTCAGCTCGACC
>JBEKWX010000053.1:0-13546 GCA_049512675.1 Terriglobales bacterium
TCCTGGTCGAACAACTTAACGAGCAGGTACTTTAGTCACGCCCGCACCTTGCCGATCACCATAGGCCAATGATCTTCTTTGGACAATGATCTATAGAATCGTTCACCGGACCACGTACAAATACAAATATCCCGTCTCGGTCGGAAACCACGTGGCGTGCCTGAAGCCGCGCGCTTTACCGCACCACCAGTTGGCGGAGAGCGAACTGCATATCCAGCCGCGCCCGGCAACGCGCACCGAGCGTGTGGACTTTTTTGGGAACCTTCTCTGCTTTTTCACCATTCAGGAGCCGCACAAGGAATTGGTGGTAGAGGCGCGGAGCAAAGTGATAATGGAGGGGAAGGCGACCCCTTGGCCTCAACTGGCGCTCCCTTGGGAAGAGGCAGCCAAATCGGTTCCCAACGATCACAGCCCAGCGGGCCTCGAAGCCTGCCAGTTTGGATTTGAGTCGCCGCGCATCCGGGTACGGCCGGAGTTTGCCTCCTATGCGCTCCAGTCGTTTACCCCCAGGCGGCCAATGCCGGAGGCGCTTCTGGACCTGACCGCACGCATCCACAGGGACTTTCGCTTCGATTCAAAAGCGACCAACGTTCGGACGCCAATCGAAGAGGTCTTCAAGAAACGGCGGGGCGTGTGCCAGGATTTCGCCCACTTGCAAATCGCCTGCCTCCGCTCCCTGAATCTCGCGGCGCGCTATGTAAGCGGATACCTTCGAACCTATCCGCCTCCCGGGCAGCCGAGGCTGGTGGGCGCCGACGCATCCCACGCCTGGGTATCTGCTTATTGTCCGGGAGTCGGCTGGCTTGACATGGATCCCACGAACAACCTTGTCCCCACCAACGGCCACGTAACGCTCGCCTGGGGTCGGGACTACGGTGACGTAAGTCCTCTGCGCGGCTTAATCCTGGGAGGTGGATCGCATAAGCTCAAAGTCGCGGTTGACATGGAGCCGCTCGATTCCTAGTTCCGTGACCGTGTGATGTCAAGATTGCTCCATGTTCATGCCTTGCGGAGCTATGCCACATTTTCCGCGATTTCATCCGTCCAGACTTTAAAGCTCTCCAGCGTATTTTGGCCGAACGTGGTCGCGATGGCGACATCGGCCGCGTCGCGGCCTCGCGCGATGAGCACTCGTCCAATCCGGGGCACGTTGTTCCGTGGATCGAACGTGTGCCAGGCGCCACCGAGATAGACTTCAATCCACGCTGCAAAATCCATTGGACCGTAAGGCGGCAGCGTCCCCATGTCGCCCAGGTATCCGGTGCAGTACCGTGCCGGAATATTCATGCAGCGGCAGAGCGCGATAGCCAGGTGCGCGAAGTCGCGACAGACGCCCACACCCTCGTTGAACGCCTCCCAGGCTGTCCGCGTGGGGCGCGCTTTCTGATAATCGAAAGCGATATGGTTGTGGACAAAATCGCAGATCGCCTGGACGCGCGACCATCCCGGCGTCGACTGACCGAATCGCGACCACGCCTCCCCTGACAGCAGATCGGTCTCGCAATACCGGCTGCCCAACAGAAAGACCAGAGTGTCTTCTGGCAAATCTTGTAAAGCGTGCTGTTGAGCGGAGGTCGTCAGCACGTCGGGTATTGCCGAATCTCTTACCACCCCGGTGCTTGTCAGGCGAATCCTCCCGATGGGCGCCACAATCCGTGTGCACCAGTTTCCGA
The DNA here is from genome assembly GCA_049512675.1 of Terriglobales bacterium. Lineage (GTDB taxonomy): Bacteria > Acidobacteriota > Terriglobia > Terriglobales > Acidobacteriaceae > Acidiflorens. Next base: position 1,674 of record JBEKWX010000053.1, read on the forward strand.
AGCCGTCCCGATATGCCGTGATTGGCGTTGCCGGATCGGTGGTCAGGCAATCGGGAACGACGATATCCGAGGCACGGGAGTAATGGATGTTGACCATGAGAATCATCGGCGTTGTTTGTGGACAGTTAAAGACTAATTCATAGCCGACCTGAATCAACATGCAGGTTCCTTCCGCTTTGCTCTATTCTACAGAGCTTCTACAGAGCTCAGAACAACGGTTCGCTGCCCGCCGCTGGTTGATCAGTGCGTCCTGATGTTTTGTTCGCCGATGACCGTGAAGACCGACAAAAGATTGGTAACGCCAAGAAGCTGCCGAATCCGTTTGCCTAGGTTGATGAGTTCTAAAACGCAGCCTGCAGATTTGGCGGAAACGTACAGTCGCACTACCGTGCCCAGGCCCGTGCTGTCCATGTGGGTGAGATCCGTCAAGTCCAGGACGATTCGCTTGGAGCCCGGAATAAGTTGGCTGACCTCGAGGTAGAGAAGATCGTTCACACCCGCCACCAACCTGCCGCTGCATCGCACAACCGCGGCGTTGCCGGTACGGTCAACGTCAAGCGTCAGGTGGCTCGCGGTTGCTTCACCAGACATCAGACCTTACCTTGTCGAAACACAACGAACGTTTTGCAATCGCTATCGATCGATAGTTACACATCCGAGGTAGGCAGTGGGCGCGCTTCGATCGCCGGCACAGGTTCCTCATTGCGCATCGACGGAAACTTGCCGTAGGTCATGCCGCGCCACAACCACTCCATGGGGCCAAAGCGGTATCGCTTCAACCACCAATTGCTGAATACAACCTGTGCCCCATAAAGAATGAACGTAGGCACCAGCCCGAGCGCTGGTCCGACGCGTCCATAGAGACCGGTTGTGTAGTGGTAGAAGAACAACGTGCACACCACGGATTGCATCAAGTAGTCGGTCAATGCCATTCGCCCCACCGCGGCAAATGGGAGCAGGCGGCGGCGCCAATCCTCGTGCATGAAGAGAAGCGCCAGGCCGGAAGCATAACCCGCGCTCAAGATATGGGATCCAGGCAGCCAGAGCACTCCAGCAGCCCAACCCCACAAGGAAACCTTGTCGCGAGGAATCACTACGTTCACGGCCGCCACGTAAATATTGATGATCAGGCCTACCGGAAGGCACCACGCGCACACGCTCCTCAACACCGGACGGTATTCCTCGAGCCGTTGTACGATGCCCGCCCGCCACACCCACATGCCACACAGAAACAACGCCGCCGCATAAATCGCGAACAGCTCCAAGGGCAGCTGTTGCTTCCACTCCACCCAGTTCTGCGCCATGATCTGCCGCACTGTTCCGTGCGCGTAGATATCAATGATCCCGTAAATCTTCTTCATGTCCGGCGGCTTGGGTATCATCCAATGTGGACGGAAGCGGCTGAAGTAGAGGGCCAGGAAGACTGAGCTGACGACGATGGGCAGCGAGAACAAACCTCCGGCCCACCACAGCAATGTCTTCTGTTGGCGTTTGCGGAAGAGCAGCAAAATTGCCCCCGACAACGCATAGGTCAGCAGGATGTCTCCCGCCCAGATCAGCAGTCCGTGGATCACGCCGAACAGCGCCAGCGCGAGAAGCCGCCGGGGATAGAAGCCCAGGAAGCGCACGCCGCGCGCTTCCGCGCGGCTCATCTGCATGGCAAAGCCCAACCCGAACAGGAAGGAAAAAATCGTGATGAATTTCCCCTGGATCAGGGCATCGATGAAGAACTGGGCCGCGACGTCGGCACGGCTGTGAAAGAGGACCCCGATGTTCCCGTATACATCGAGGGGCGCGAAGAAAGCGCGCATGTTCGCGGCCAGAATTCCGAACAGCGCCATGCCCCGCAGAACATCGATAAAAAGGATGCGCTCTGAAAGGCTGACTGGGCCAACCTGCTGCGTTTCAAGCTCCATGCCCCACCCCCGCACGCAATAATGACATGAGCAACCGGAACCAAGTCAATTGCAAATTAACTTTGTGGTCTTCTGTTATGTTAAGAATCAAATAATTCCTGACATCCTCGCGTCCTCCGCAAAACGCCCCATCGGCGTACCATCAGGGTTTGACCCTAAACGTTTGACCCTAACATTTGACCCTAACTTTGACCCTGGCTATGACCATAACTATGAACACCGGTTTCATTGGTATTGGCAGCATGGGAGGCATGCTGGTTCGGGCGCTGTTGCGCGCCCGGGCGCTCGCCGTTGAGAACGTTTGGGCGGCGAATCGCTCTGAGGGCAAGCTGACGGCGCTGGCCGCCGAGTTTCCCGGCATCCACGTCGCCAGCGACCGCAAACTTGCCGCCAATTGCGATCTGATTTTTCTCTGCCTCAAAGCCCCAGACGCGGTCAGTGTACTCGCCCAGATGGCCCCGGAGCTCCATCCCGGACAGTTGCTGGTAACCACGGCCAGCCAGATTTCTCTTCAAGCTCTCGAGAATCGCGTGCCCTGCCGCATGGCCAAGCTCATCCCCTCCATCACACAGGAAATCCGCGCAGGCGTCGCCCTGCTGATGTACGGCTCTCGCGCCACTGCCGATGACCGCCGGCTGCTAGAGCATCTGCTAGGACGCATCAGTCATCCCATCGTGATCCTAGAGTCACAGTCGCGGCCGGCCATCGGCTTGGCTTCTGGCGGTCCGGCGTTTGTGGCCTACCTGCTGCAATCGATGGCGGAGGAAGCCGCACGCAGCAATCCCGACTTTCCACCCGAGCTGGCTCTCAGCCTGGTGCAGGAAACGGCCACCGCCACATTGCGCCTTATGGCGGAAGCCAACATGAACCCAGAAGAGGTAATCCGGCGAGTCGCCCTCCCCGGCGGCATGACCGCGCTCGGAATCGATGTCTTGTCACGCCACGTGCCGCAGGCGTGGCAAGCCGTATTCAGAGAGACCGCCGAAAGAGAGAAAAGTGCTCGCGAAACGCTCGCGCTCTGACCAAGTCCCTGTCGCGTCTTCGCATGATTTAGGCGATTCGATCAAAGCTCCATGACCGGCTCCAGTCGAGCCACTTGCGATCGATCCCAGGTCGAGCCGACCATTTCGATCGTCTCCAGATCCATCTTTCTCGTGTAAAAAGTACTTGTTCGTCGGCAGGGGACATGGGCACATTCGGAGGGGTAATTACGTTTATGCTGCGACGGCCGAGTGAATTGAGGCGGAGAAACCTCTGCACAGTTTTTCACCTTCCCCGTTCCCACCTCTCCGTAAGTGTTTGCAGCAGTAGGCACAAACCAGCACGCCTATTGGCCCCGCAATTGCACTTGTAGGTCGCGTCCTCCCCTTGCGGATGCTCACCCAGGATTCGACTGTTTGAAATTGAATTTTTTTTTGGAGGGTTTCCCATGTCGCGCCGCAACTTTGCCTTGTCGCTGGTCTTAGCCCTGTTCCTCTCCACGCTAGCCTTGGCCAATTCCATCCCGGTCAACATGACGTTTCTTCACTCCGGCACCAGCATCCACGGCGTTGCCTTGACTTATGCCAGCCATTCCTCGATTAGCGGCGGCAGGGCCACGCCCATGAACTACGACGCGGTTAACAGGCACGCGTTGAATGACTGGACTCACGTCAACGGGCTGACTTCTGGAAAAATCTCGCTTGGCAATGGCACTGCAAACTTCAAAACGGCGCATTTCAATTACCACTACGAAGTCGGCAGCCACTTTGTCTGGCAACAAACGTCGGGGGCGCCTATGCCGGAACCGGGGAGCCTGGTGCTGCTCTCGACGGGCCTGCTCGGGGTCGCAGGAATGGTCCGGCGCAAACTGCTGCGCGGCTAGCTGCTCACGTTCTCGCAAGTACAGTTTTTTCGTGCTCCTTTGCTCGCCGCCATCAGCGCAAACTCGATGGCGGCTTTTTTCTGTCTTCTATCTGCTGGGACCCTGTAACTTCCAACGCTCGCCGTAAGGAATCCGCGCATCGTGCCGAAATGCCTCGCGCACCGCAAGATGAAACCTGCCGCATAGAAATGCCAGCGACGTAAACCGCGTGTCAAACCGGACACGCCCGAGTTCATAAACACACGCAATCCCCCCTGTGCCCGATATTAATTTATTTATTTTCAATCGATTAACCGCTGGCTCCCCACTTGCTTTTTATCCTGGCAACAAACAGGAGCAGTGCCATGAAGCTGGGGAACGGCAAAGCGATTCAGCAGAAAAAAGCGCTCTGGGTGCTAGGAAAAGCGCTCGGAGCAGTGCTCGCAGCGGTGCTTGCAGCAGTACTTGCAATGACTACCGTCAGCGCGGCCCTGCAGACGCCGCTCCCTGTCCCGCCGCGTGCCCAGGCTCCTGGTTTCGCCACCACCGTGCACTGGGTTCTGGTCAGCATTCCCGACCGCAAGCTGGCGCTGTTTGAAAACGGACGGGTCGTCCGCATCTATCGCGTCGCGGTCGGCAAGACTTCAACCCCGAGTCCTGCTGGCAAATTCAAGATCGTCAACCGCGTCGCCAACCCGACCTACTACCACAAGGGGCAGGTCATCGGCGCCGGCAAGGGCAACCCGGTGGGCACGCGCTGGATAGGACTGAGCGCGCAGGGCTACGGAATCCACGGCACCAACCAGCCGAGTTCCATCGGCAAAGCGGCATCGACGGGATGCATTCGCATGGGCAAGCACGATCTCGAGCAACTCTTCGCCATCGTCGACATAGGCGACACGGTCCAGATTCGCGCCGAACGCGACGAGCAAATCGCGGCAGTCTTCGGCACTGGTTTCGGATCTGCCGGAACCAAGACCGAGACGATCGCGCGGGTCGAGACCGAAAAGAGCCAGGGCAACGGGCAGTAGGCGCCACATTTCATGGTAGAGACGAGGCTCCGCCTCGTCTCCGGCGGTTAAGTCTAACGGAGGCAAGTCATGGAAACGATGCTGCAAGGTCTGGTAATCATCGGCGGTCTGTTGTTCTCGCTAGCCGCGTCTCTCCTGATCGAAGAACTCATCTTCGGACGAATCGTCCGCGTCGCGTTCGCGCGCCGTCCAGCAACTCCTAAACATTTTTCAGAACGCGAGCCAAAGAATTGAAAGGAGCACCGCCATGCTGTGGTTAAAGTATTTGCTGTTGAGCGCGGGGATCGCGATGTTCGTGATCGCCGCTGGAATTCTCACCTACGACGCTTACCTGCTGATCGCCTGGCAGCGCAGACGTTCAAACTTAGATCCGGAGGCGGGTCCGCCCGGACTTAGTCCTAAATTTCGCTGGCGCACCTCGGTTGCGCTGGTAATGTTGGCCTGGGCGCCGCTCTTGATCTCGGCGGGCATCGTGATCGTCCCCAGCGGAATGGCCGGCGTGCGCGTGAGCCAGACCAAAGGCACGCTGGCCGGAACTCTGTATCCGGGCGTGCACTTCGTGGTGCCACTGGTCGAGCGCGTCGAACTGTTCAACACCCGCGACCAGTTGTTCACCACCGGCATCAGCGAAGATTCGCTGGCCAAAGGCGCGGCGAAAGGCGAAGCGTTGAATGTGCAAGCCCCGCACGCCCAAGCCCTGCACGTCCAGGCAAAAGAAGGACTCACCCTGGGCCTCGCCATCACCGTCCGCTACCAGATTGACCCCAAGCGCCTCGACTACATCGAAGCCAACCTGCCACAACCGCTGGAAAAAGAAATCGTGCCGCCCGTGGTTGCCACCGCATGGCGCGAACTGGTGCCGGGCTACACGGTTCGCGAAGTTTTCTCCGCCAAGCGCGAAGAAGTTCGCCAGCGCTCCGCCGAAATGATTAGAAAACGGCTGGCCGCCGACGGCATCGTGGTGAAAGAAGTCATGCTGCGCGACATCGAACTTCCGCAGGAATACGCCAAGGGCCTCGAGTCGCTGCTGCTGAAAGAACAAGAGAACGACCGCATGGGCGTTGAGACCGAAATCCACCAGAAGCAAGTAAAAATCGCTGAAGCCGACGCCGAAGCGACCAAGGTTCAAGAAGTGAAACAGGCCGAAGGACAAGCCGCCGTCCGCGTGCTGCAAGCCAAGGGCGAGTCCGATGCCATGCAATACACGCTCCCGCTGAAACAGAAGCAGATTGAGCAATCGAAGCTCGAGGCCGAAGCGCGCAAAGAGGCGACGGTCAAGAATGCCGAGGCTGCCGGCGAGGCCAAGCTCATCGACAGCAAAGCGGAGATGGAACGCCGCAAACTTCTGGCGCAAGCCGAGGCCGAGCGTATCCGCTTGACCGCCTCTGCCGACGCCGAGCGCATGACAAGCGAGAGCGCGATCCTGAAGCAGAATCCCCTGCTGATCAACAAAATCGTCGCCGAGCGCCTCTCCGACAAGTTGCAGATCATGATGGTCCCGGCCGACGGCAAGTTTTTCTTCACCAACGATGTGCTGCGCGGTATGGGCGCTCCGAACCACGTGAGCCAGGCAGAAGATGTGGAAGGATCCGATAGAAGACCTCAACAATAGCCGAGGGACATGGATTTTCCCTGTGTTCCTCTGTATTCCCCGTGGTTAACAAGAATCTCTACCACAGAGGTCACGGGGGGACACAGGGATACAGCATGCCCGCGGGTGATGAGATGAGCAGGCCACGATCAACCACGCGCTATAATCAGCGCATTCCACACATGCGAGCGCGAGCGTCCAGCGGTCTGCGGCTAGGTTGGCTGACTTCGTTCTTGCTCGCGGCGGTTTTTCTTCCATCTTCTTTATGCGCGTCGAACCTGGGAGACGCCGCCCGCCAACTGGCGCACAAGATCGCCGCCGCCGCCGGGCCCGGCGCCTTCGCACTCGAGGTCACCAACCGTTCGTCGCTCGACGACAAATCAGCACGTGAAGTGCGCAGCGCGCTCGAAGCCGAGTTGCAAGTGGAAGGCGTGCACGCCACCAAAGCCGAGCAAGCGATGGGAACAGTCGAGGTCGTTCTCTCCGAGAGCCTGCGCGAATACGTTTGGACGGCCGAGATTGTGATCGGGTCCGACGAGAAGAAGGTCGCCATGGTCTCGTTACCGCGGCCGCCAACCGGAACGCTCTTCGCCGCCGCGATGCCGATCGTTCTGAAAGCAACTCTTCTGTTCGCGCAAGAACAGCCTATGCTCGATGTCTCCCTCGTCGAAATGCCGGGAGGATCTCGCCTGATCGTGCTCGATAACGGCATGGTCGCGATCTATCGTCATCAGGGAGCGAATCCGGCCGCACCGAATACGGCAAGAGCGTGGGAATTCGAAACCTCGTCGCCCATCGCTCACTCCCGTACTTTTCCCCGCGACGTCCGCGGACGCCTGCTCTTGCGCCGCGATCAACTGTTCGACGCTTACCTGCCCGGAACGTTCTGCCGGTCGAACTCCAGCGCGCCGTTCCTCATCTGCAATGATACTGATGATCCTTGGCCCCTGACGCCGTATGACGCCAGCGTGCGCGCCTTCTACGCGCCCTCGCGCAATTTCTTCACCGGAGCACTCTCCCCCGGTATCGGAAAAGTCTCCAACGTTCCTTCGTTCTATTCGGCGGCCGGGCTTCCGCGCTCGAGTTACACGCTGTGGGCGTTCGCCGCGGTAGATGGATCGTTGCATCTTGTGGATGGGGTGACGGACCAGGTAATCCGAGGCGCAAAATGGGGCAGCGATCTGGCCGCGGTTCACTCCACTTGCGGCACGGGCACGCAGTTGCTCGTCTCGGAAAGCGGAGATGCCGAGCGCGACGGCCTGCGCGCCTTCGAGATCCCCGATCGCGATCCAGTGCCTGTCAGTTCAGCGGCAGAGTTCGACGGGCGAATCGTAGCGCTGTGGCCGGAAAGCACCGCCAATGGCGCAACGGCAATAGTAAGACGAAAAGACACAGGATGGTATGAGGCGTATCGCGTTTCGATTTCGTGCGGCAACTAGCCCCGAATCAGCTAGTGGAGGGACGGGCGCCCTCGCCCGTCCAAGCCGAGCAAAGCTCGGCAGCCGCCGGCGGTCACAGCAACTCTGGATTTCCCATTGCCTATTGGGCGCGGCCATGATCATCTCACTAATAGCGTCACTGCCCGCATCAGCGGCGACCCGTCCGCACTACGGAGGAACCCTCCGCGTCATGTTGCAATCGGCGCCGGACGCGCTCGACCTTCCCGCCAACGCCACGCCCGCCGACTTCTGGGACGCCGCGCGCACGCTCTCGCTGATCGGCGACACTCTAGTAAAACTGGATGCCCAAGCCCGCCCACAGCCCGCGCTGGCGGTGGCGTGGCAGAGTGACCCGAGCGCCCGCCATTGGCAATTCACGCTGCGGCGCGGAGTGAAGTTCCACGACGGCAGCGCGGCATCGCCAGCAGCCATCGCACAGATTCTGGGAGCGCTCCACCCCGGCTGGAATGTCCGTGCCTCGGTGGATTCCGTATCCATCGAAAGCGAGACGCCCATGCCTGCGTTGCTCGCCGAACTCGGGCTGCCGCGCAATCTCTTGCTCAAGCGCAATACAAATCATCTTCCCATCGGCACAGGCCCGTTCCTCATCGCCGAGTGGCAGCCGGGAAAACTGCTCAAGCTCGCCGCGAACGAAGATAGCTGGGCGGGGCGTCCTTTTGTGGATGCGGTCGAGATCGAATTCGGCAAATCGCTGCGCGACCAGGCCATCGCGCTCGAACTAGACAAGACCGACGTGATCGAGGCGGGCCCGCAAGCGGCCAACGTAGCGCAGCGGCACGGCACGTCGTCATCGTTGTCGCTGCCCGTAGAGTTGCTGGCGGTGGTTTTCTCCGCGAACTCCAAGGCGCAGGACCCTCGTCTGCGAGAAGCGTTGGCGCTCGCCATTGATCGCAAGCCCATCCAGTCCGTGCTCCTGAAAGGCGCGGGAGAGCCCGCCGCCAGCATTCTTCCCAACTGGATGACTGGCTACAGTGCAGTCTTTTCCGCACAACCGAACCCGCAGCGCGCCCGAACCCTGCTCGCGGACTCCCGGCAACCGGCGCTCAATCTGAGCTACGATCCAAGGGATCCGCAAGCCCAACTGGTCGCCGAGCGCATTGCCCTCAACGCGCGCGAAGTTGGCATCACCGTGCAAGTGTCGTTGTCTGGAGCAGAAGACATCCGCCTCATGCGAGTAGCGCTGCCGAGTCCCGATCCCGCCACGTCGCTCGGCGAAGCGGCGCGTCAACTGGGATTGCCGCAGCCCGCACTCCCGGCGACGCCTGGCAGCAATTCTCCCGACGGTCGATATTTAGACGATCTGTATCAAGCCGAGCGCGGTTTGCTCGCTGGATACGCCGTCATCCCGCTTTTTCATTTGCCGTTGGCGAGTGCGGCGAGCGCACGCGTGCATGACTGGGAACCGGAACGACCAGGCGACTGGACCGAGTCGGGGCTCTCGCTGGCTGATGTCTGGCTGGCTAACGTTTGGCTGGCTGATTCGCGGCCCGAGGCAGCGTCGCGATGACCTTTCGCCAGAAACTTCTCATGTTGTTTGCGGCCACGGTCCTGCTCTGCGTCGCGGTCATATCGGCGTCGGTGTACAGCACCATCCGACGCACGTTCGAGCAGGCGGATCAAGTCCGCGCGAATGCCGTCGCCGCCCAGTTTCGATCGGAGTTCCAGCGGCGAGGGCTGGAGGTTGCGCGCAAGGTCGAATCGGTGGCAGCCGGCGAAACCGTGCAGCATATCGCTCTCGAGATGAGCCGCGGCGCCACCAACCCAGGCGAATACGTAGGCGAAGCGCGCACACTCGCGAGGCAGCAGCAGCTCGACTTTCTCGAACTGGTCGACGATCGCGGCGCCATCCTCTCCTCGGCGCAGTGGCAGGCGAAATTCGGATATCCCGAGGCCGCGATTCCCCAAGCCACGCCTCCTCAAGCTACCCTCGCCCAAGTTACGCCTCCCGCGCCTGCCGTCCCAGCCGGAGCGTTTCTGAAACGCGAAGAGCTGCCCGATGGCGCAACCCTCGGCCTGTTTGCCGTGCGGGTGGCCCGCGTGGGAGAACAGCCTTTGTACGTGATCGGCGGCGAGCGGCTCGACCAGGGCTTCCTCGCGACGCTCGACATCCCCGCCGGGACACGTGTACTGCTGTATCAAAACCTGGACCCAAAGTGGAATCCAAAATCTCTGCTCGATTTGAACGGGCCGGCCGCGGGCGTCGACCAGATCGCTCCGCTGGTTGCACAGGTTCGCGACACTCTGCAGGAATCTCAGCGCGTGGTCCATTGGACGTCCGATTCCGCCGACGCCGAGGTTTTTCATGCCATCCCACTGACCGGCCCCATCTTCAGTGCGACGAATCAGGGTTCGCTAAATCAAGGTTCGACGAATCACGGTTCACTGAATCAGAGCCCGGCCAATCAGCAACTGTTGAGTGTTCTGCTCGTCGGCAGTTCGCGGCGTCCGCTGATCGAATTGCAGCGGCAGATCGTCTCCACCGCCATGCTGGTCGGCGGCGCAGGAATTTTCGTGGCGGTGCTGGCCAGCCTGTGGTTCGCAGCCCGCGTCACCCGCCCGGTCGTGTCGCTGGCTGAGGCGGCGCGCCGGGTCGCCGCGGGCGATCTCAACGCCAAGGTCGAGGTGGAATCGAGCGACGAACTCGGCGAACTGGCGGCGTCGTTCAACCGCATGACGGAAGATCTCGTGCAGCAAAAAGACCGCACTCTGCAGGCCGAGCGCGTGGCCGCATGGCGCGAACTGGCGCGACGATTGGCGCACGAATTGAAGAATCCCCTTTTCCCTTTGCAAGTCACGGTTGAGAATCTGCTGCGCGCGAAGCAAAAATCGCCGGAGATGTTCGAGGAAGTTTTCCAGGAGGGAACAGCGACCCTGCTGGCGGAAATCGACCATCTGAAAACTATCATCGGCCGCTTCAGCGAATTCTGCAAGATGCCGCAGCCCCAGCGCCGGCCAACGCAGGTGAACGATGTGGTGCGCTCGGTCCTGCGCGTGTTTCAGGCGCAATTGCGAGGTAACGATAAAGAGAAGAATCAGATTGCGGTACAAACCGTCTTGGCTGACGCGTTGCCCGAAATTTCAGCCGATCCCGATCTGCTGCATCGTGCGCTGCAAAACCTTGTGCTCAACGCGATCGACGCCATGCCGCGGGGCGGCGAGTTGGCGATTCGCACTGGAACCCTGGGCGATCGCATTGAACTTTCCGTCTCCGATACTGGCTCCGGTTTGACCCCGGAAGAATGCGAACGTTTGTTCACTCCGTATTACACGACCAAGCAGCATGGCACGGGGCTCGGGCTGGCGATTGTGCAGTCGGTAGTGAGCGATCACGGCGGCAAAATCTCAGTCGAGAGCACCAAAGAAGAAGGAACGACGTTTCGCATCGAATTACCGTGCGAACCACAGCCGTGGCAAACCGGCCGGACTTAAGAAGTCTTAACAGGAGAGAACCGTGGCGCAAAAAGCGCACTTACTGATCGTAGATGACGAGGCCAACACGCTGGCTTCGCTGTCGCGGGCGTTTCGTCTGGAGGGTCATGAAGCCACCGTCTGTGATAACGCAAACAAGGCTCTGGACCTGGCCAAATCGCAATCCTTCGACTTGATACTTTCCGACGTGGTGATGCCCGGCAAAGACGGCCTGGCGCTTCTCGAGGAACTCAAAGCGCAAGGCGTGCCAACTCCCGTCGTCATGATGTCGGGCCAGGCGCACATCGAGATGGCCGTGCGCGCCACGCGCCTCGGCGCACTCGACTTTCTGGAAAAGCCGACCTCCACCGAAAAACTGCTGCTCACCGTGGAGAACGCACTGAAGCTCGGCCGCCTCGAACGCGAGAATCGCGATCTGGAGCGCCGCCTCGGCAAACATGAAATCGTTTGGAAAGGCGAGACCATGCGCCGCGTGATGGCGCAAGTGGAACGCGTAGCCGCCAGCGAAACGCGCGTCTGCATTTTCGGCGAGACCGGCACGGGAAAAGAACTGGTGGCGCGCACGCTGCATGAGCGCAGTCCGCGGGCCGGCGCTCCGTTCGT
>JBEKWX010000054.1:0-13476 GCA_049512675.1 Terriglobales bacterium
TGGCGCTTCCAGAGCGGCAAGTGGAAGCCCATCGTGTTCCTGAAGCGCCAGCACAGCCATCAGGAAATCGAGCCCTATTACCGCGCCGCCGATCTTTGCCTGGTGACTTCGCTGCACGATGGCATGAACCTAGTAGCCAAGGAATTTCTCGCCGCGCGCCGGGACGAACGAGGCGTTCTCATCCTCAGCCAGTTCACCGGAGCGGCCCGCGAACTGCGCGACGCCCTGCTGGTGAATCCTTACGACATCGATCAGACCGCTGACGCCATCCGCGCCGCTTTAGAGATGGAGCCGGAAGACAAACAGTTGCGCATGCACCGCATGCGCAAGCTCATTAAGGAGCGCAATATTTACCGCTGGGCCGGGAACCTGATCACGGAACTTTGCGAGGTCCGCCTGGATGCGCCCGAGGATGCGCAGGAGAAACTTCGCGCCAAGTCGAATGCAGTCTGATTTCAAGGTTCATTTCGAGGTTCGCGAGCCGTCAAGAAAAAGAAAAGGAGCCACCAGTTGAGGCCAGAAGTGGAAGCGCAGCTCGCGCCGTTTCTGCAAACTCTCGCCCAGGCCCCTCAGGCGGTCTTGCTGGTCGATTACGACGGAACGCTGGCCCCATTCCATGTCGAGCGCGATCAGGCATATCCATATCCCGGAGTTGCGCCCCTGCTCGAAGAGATCGTACGCAACTCCCGGACGCGAGTGGTTATCGTCTCCGGGCGGGATGCGAATGAAGTTCTCCCGCTTCTCAATATTCATCCGCGCCCCGAAGTCTGGGGAATCCATGGACTGCAGCGCCTGAAGACAGATGGAAGTATGGAGATGCCTCGCCTCGACGATCGAACGCTCAATGGCTTATCGGATGCCGATCGCTGGCTCGGCGACCTGCAACTGCGCCACGTCGCTGAATTCAAGGCCGGAAGCATTGCTGTTCATTGGCGTGGGCTCAGCGAAAGCGACGCGGAGGATATCCGGTCCCGCGTTTTGCTGGGCTGGCGCCCCATTGCGGAGAATAGCGGGCTCGATCTGTTGAATTTCGATGGTGGCGTGGAAATTCGCCCTTCCGAAGCCGACAAGGGTGTTGCAGTTCGTGCCTTCCTCAGTGAAATCAGTCCCGACACGCCGGTGGCTTATCTGGGCGACGACGCCACCGACGAATCCGCGTTTCAGGCCATGCAGGGTCGCGGCCTCACCGTCCTGGTGCGTCCCACCTGGCGGGAGACAGCGGCGCAATTGTGGCTCCAGCCCCCGGATGAACTCCGCGATTTTCTCGGGCTGTGGCTAAAGGCCCGTGCCCAGCAAAATGCCCTTAACAGCGGAGCGGCTGCGGCGGTAAACGGATGCCAGCCACAGCGCAATTAGCTCATGCTCCAACGATCTCTCGCACGGCGCGATAACCCTGATCGATGGCGGTATTGGTGTAGGCGTGACCGTCAGCGTCCGAGTTCGCGATCTTGATTCTCCCGAAGGGCTGCCGGCCAATCACACACGGACGTTCGGATGCCGGCCGGTCGAGAGGCTCGAACAATTCGTTGTACTCGTATGCATATCCGTGAGGCCAGCGATTGACCGTAATTGCCTGGATGTCGCGAGCGGGATCGAAACCGCCGGCTGAGAGCGTGCGGCCAAGTTGATCTCGTACCTGACGCTCGAAGGTTTCGAACTTCGTGTTGACCAGTTCCCACCGTCCTGCCCGGTACTGGTCCTTGCAATTCAGGCCAGGCTCGCAGGGAGTGCGCAGAAGGTGAAGCAGGCAGGGTTCCTCCGGCGAACTGGGGTAGTGGTAGTCGCCCATGGAAACCGGGAAATCCAATGTAACGTTGCTGAAGTATGCTCCCGGAGCGTAGATAGCGCTAATGCCGAGTTTCTGGAATGCTTTCCAGTTGCTGATTTGCACGTTCGTGTAGACCAGAGGAGCCTTCACACAGTAAGCGAGAGCTTCCTTTTGTTTGTCTGACATCTCCGGACACAAATAAGGAATGACCGCGTTGTAGCAAGCGAGCACGCAGTTCGCGCCGCGGACCCGGTGGCCCTGTCCGCCGCGAACGTAGGTTACTTCGACTTCCTTTGCCGTCTTTGGATCGGGATCTGGATCTCCGATGTGCCGGACTCTCACCGCGGTACTGTTCAGGCGAATGCGAACCGTGGAGGAGCCATCATCCAAGCGAGCATAGTTTGCCCGGGCCGTGACGATGTCTTCCATGGTGTGGCCGGGAAGAGCGCCGGGCACCAGGGATCGCACCAGCATTCTGGCAATGGAAGCGTTGCCGTCTGGAAAATGGAAGATGTAAGGCTCATCTAGTTCGGGATTTTCTTCACCGCTCTTGGGGAGATTCATTCCCTTGAAGCCTGGAAATCCTTCACCCGCGCAGTCATACGCCGAAACGGCGTCAATCCCGACGGCATATATATCGTGGGTCGAGCTCTGGAACACTTTGACCACATCCGGATGGACCTTGACCGATCGCAGCAGGAAATCTTTATAGCTGGTCTTGATCAGAGTGTTTTTTTTCTGCTTCGGAGTAAGCCCGGGCATGTAATCGACGCGGGCGTGCTGCAGACGGAGAAGATCCTTGCGGGCGGCTTCTGCGATTGGAATCTGGGAGACATTCTCCATCGTAAAGTCGATGCCGAAATAGTGGAGGCCCTTCTGGGGCACCAGTCGGTCAGTGCCAAATGTCTCTTTATCGAAGAAGACGGCTTCTTGCAGATGCATCGAGTCAAACAGTTTTTGGTCGTAGTACTTGAAGAAGCGCCGCACGTCGATTCCCAGTTCTCGCAGGAGCCCAATCGCCTCCTTGCTGTAATTGCCCGGCGCCTCGATCGACTGGGTCCCGCCGTATCCGAGCAGCACTCGTTTTCCTGCCTGGAATTCATTGCGCGTGGCGTGCCCGCCGAAATCATCGTGATTGTCGAGGATTAGAATCCTGGCTTGTTTCCCAGCAAACTTGCGGTAGAAGTAGGCCGCCGCCAGACCGCTGATGCCGGCGCCGACCACGATCAGATCGTAAGACTCACCCTCATCCACGGACTCAGCCCAGGCTTTGTCCCTGCCATCGCGCAAGTCATGCGCAACTTCCCAGGAACCATCGTGACTGCCGCGAAGGCCGGTCTTGGCCGGCGGGTAATAAGCAGGATCTTCCTCCGGAGCGAAGGGGAGAGCGAACGGGGATTGTGGCACGCCGAAGGCTTCCAGCCAGGTGGAATTTGCTGCAACCAGAGACGCTCCAACGGCGATGCTTATTCCATTCAGGAAATCGCGACGGGTGATCTCGCGCCCCATACCCAATTCACGATCTCGATCTTTGCCGCTCATTCGCATCCCGACCCCAAAATTCAGCGCCTAGCGCCCAACGTTTCGCACCCCCACTTTCCGCCGGAAGGTTGTGACGCAAAGAATCGCGTTCTTTATTGCATCAGTCGCTTGAGGGCGGTCCGGGCATCGCCGACCTGGGACAGGGGCGCTTGCGAAGTCGGGAAGTAAGAAAGAAATTCCTGGTATTCGTTAATCGCGGGATCGCGTTTGCCGGTACGCTCGTAGAGTTGGCCTAGATAATAGTGGGACAGCATTCCAGCTACCGGAAATCGCCCCACCAAAACATTGTAGTTCTCCATGTCATGATCGAGTCGCAATACCGCGCGAAACTCGGCTTCGGCCTCTGAATAATCATTGATGAGCAGGTGGCTGCGGGCCTTGAGGAACAGCCAGTGGGGGTCCTGGAAATCGGGGATGCTGGCGGCGCGACTCAAGGCCGCTTGCCCATTCCCGCGCTCCACCGCCGCGCTCACGTCAGCGTAGGCTTGGTCAACCTCAATTGCCCGAGGTGCGACCGAGGGATGGCTGGCGGCGAATCGCTGCCAACTCAACTGTGCGGCGGATGAGTTGCCTGCCTGGGTTTCGAGGAATGCGACGGTTTGCAGTTGCTCGTCATCGAGCTTCTGTTGTTGAGCAAAAGAGAGGGCGGAGGAACCCTTCCCCAACATGACGGACAGACCGGCGAATGGCCGCAGGAAGGTCTCGGCAGCCTCGCTCTGTTTGGCGTGCCCAAGTTGCAGCACTGCCTCCCGGTAACTGGCCAGAGCGCCTTCGAAGTCGCCTCTCGTCTGCTTGAACTGCGCCTCGAAGCCCGGAACATAAAGGCGCGAGAGGGGAGACGCGCGTTGCGCAAATTGCTGGAAGGCGGCGTTGGCCATGTCGGGCTTCTTCTGATCGGTGTAAACGATGGCCAGCTTGAGGTATTCTCCGTAATCACTGAAGTCGGGTTTCAGTTCGAGCACTTTGCGGTAGGCGGCAACCGCCTCGTCATCCCGCCCGGCCATGAAGAGAACGTCGCCACGGCTGTCAAGCGGATTGGGATCGCCAGGCCGAACCGCCATGTAGGCGTCGTTTGCCGCCAGCGCCCCATTGAAATCACCCCACTTTGCCAGTGTGTAGGATTGAAAGTTGAGCAGATCTTCATTCTTCGGATCCAACGCGAGTCCCTGTTGGAGCGACTCAATCGCTTGCTCTCGCTTGCCTAAATAAGACAGGCCGGTGGCCAGGATCCCGCGGTCCATGGTCTCGCGGGGGAATTCCGACACCAACTTCTGGCGCAGGGCGACGCCAGCCTCCGAGTCGCGCGAGCGGCCTGTTTTGAGCGCCTGCAACGACAATTGCTCGTAGCGAGGGCAGGCGCGACTGCAACTGATCGACCTTGACTGCAAGCTCGTTGCTGCGCCGCAGGTCGCCCTGAAGGCGATACTGGTCGGCCAGGCGCATGTAGGCCAGGGCAAACTGGGGGTCCAAACGGACCGCCTCTTCCAATTCGCGGATAGCATCGTTCGTCAAAAAGCGACGGCCGTAGTCAATGCCCAACTGATAATGGTGGTAGGCCTCCACGTTGGAGGTGGAAGCCTGCTCGATCTCCGGCGCTTTTTGCGGCTGCTCCGAGGCGGGAAGGAAGCTGCTGGCGAGGCTCGCCGTGAGCCGGTCCACCATGCCGAAGATGCTCTGCACGTCTTGTCCTTCCAGCTTCTCCGAGAACAGGATCTGGCCCGTACTGGTGTCCTGCGCGCGAACGTCGAGGCGCAGTTGCGTGGGTCCGATCTTCAACAGGGCGCCGGTAATGTAGGCGTCGGCGCCGGCATCGCGCGCCACTCCCTGCGCCTGGGCAGGATCCAGCGACTTGCCGTCCTTGCTCGCACGCTGCACCGCGCTCATCACGCGCTCGGTCGAGAGCACATCCAGACCCTTCACCTGGGCCAGGTTCGTGGTAAGCATGTCGGTTAGACCATTGTCGAGCCAGTTGAGGGACTGGTCCTGCGATAGATTGTTGAAGTACAGCACCGCGATGGCCTTGTGCGGCCGGCTGCCCACAGAGACGTTATTTCGGCCGCGCAGAAAAAAAAAGAAACCCGCCACCACCACGAGCAGGATTGCCACAGGGAGAAAACCAGTTTCACGCGCCTCGAGAGAAACGGGGCCGGGGACGCAGCCGAAGAAATTTGCGCTGGAAGAGCCGCAGCCGCGGAGGAAGAACCACTCACCCTTGGTGAAGATGCCGTATGCGCGGATACCTCCTGCGCTGAGGGTGCGCCCTGCGCGCCGGGATGCGGCTCGGCCACGACGGCCGCGCTTCTCCCCGACTCCGTATCGCGCTTCAGCCTCTGGAGATCGGCGCGCAAATCAGCGGCATGTTGGTAACGCAGATTGCGGTCCTTCTCCAATGCCTTGTTAATGATGTCTTCCAGCTTCGGCGGAACATCGGGATTGAGACGCACCGGAGGGATCGGAGCGCGCTCTAAAATGGCGTTAAAGATCGCAGCGGACGTATCCCCCCGAAACGGTATCATCCCGGTTGCCATCTCGTAGAGCACGTCTCCAAAGGAAAATAAGTCGGTGCGCCCATCCAGTTCCTTCCCCTTCGCTTGTTCCGGCGACATGTAGGCGACGGTACCTACCGCTACGCCGGGACTGGTGAGATGTTGCGCGTCGAAATTGCCGTCCTGCGTGGCGGCGCCCGCGATCACACTGGAAGAAGTGGTTGCGGGCGTGAGTTTGGCAAGGCCGAAATCCAGGACCTTGGCGTGGCCGCGCTCGGTGACAAAAATGTTCGCGGGCTTGATATCACGGTGCACGATGTTCTTCGCGTGCGCGGCATCGAGCGCATCCGCGATCTCGATCGCCAGCGACAGCAGTGTCTCCGGTTCCATCGGGTGGCCGGCAATCCGATGCTTCAGCGTTGCACCCTCCAGATACTCCATGGCGATGAACGCCTGCCCGTCCTGTTCGCCGATGTCATAAATGGTGCAAATGTTGGGGTGATTCAGGGCGGACGCCGCCTGCGCTTCACGCTGGAAGCGGCTCAGGGCTTGAGGATCGCGGGCAACCTCATCGGGCAGGAACTTCAGTGCAACAAAACGGTGCAGCCGCGTGTCTTCTGCCTTGAAGACGACGCCCATGCCACCGCCCCCAAGCTTCTCGATGACACGGTAATGCGAGATGGTCTGTCCGATCACTGAGGAGATGCCCCGACTTTCCAATCGCTTCATCTTACGGATGCGGCTCGGGTCCGTCAACGAATGCGGGGCTGACTCCGCAAGTTGCTACATCCCTCGGCAAATATGCTACGCTAATCGCTGCTTACTTAGGCGCAAAAGGGTGCTTCATGGCAGACCTCAGTCGTATCGGAGTGTCGATAGATTCAGAACTGCTGCAACGGTTTGATTCGTTCATAGCGGACAAAGGTTACGATAACCGCTCGGAGGCATTTCGCGATTTGATTCGTGACCGGCTCGTGGGCTCGGCAGTAATCCCTTCCAATGCGCTGGTCGTCGGCACGGTCACCCTCATCTACGATCATCACACTCGCCTGCTGCCGGAGAAGCTTACCGATCTTCAGCACGAGTATCACGCAATCGTCATTTCCACCCTGCATGCGCATCTCGACCACGAGAATTGCCTGGAAGTAGTAGTACTTCGCGGCAAGTCGAGGGATGTCCAAAAACTGGCAGACCGGCTCATCAGTACGAAGGGCGTGCAGCATGGGCGTCTCGTGATGAGCTCTCCAGAGACCGTGTCGCGGCATTCCGGACCACACCATCATTGACCGATTACGCGGATTCCCCTTTGGTACCGATCCTGGATCAGTACTCGCCTTCACAAAACCATCTTTGTATGTAGCATAATTGCATAATTCGTGCGATGCCGTGGGGCAGCACGATAGGGTAGATGAAGTCGCGGGAAGTAAGTGATTCCACCGCCGGCGATGGTCACGCAGCTCTGTGACCCCTGTCACTGCTGCCCTGAGTAGCACAAATCTAAGATTCGTGTCATCCCTTGAAAGAGAGAACGCCAGATGCACTGCAATATAAGGCGGACTTCGGAATAGGAAATCAGAAGGAAAAAGCAGGCCGATGAATGGGACCACCAGCGCGAAGCTCAACCCTCGCGCGCGCCACCAAAGCTCGAGCAGCACTATGGCGAGGGCAAGAACCCTGGTCTCGCTATGCGTGCTGATCATGGGACTGTCTTTTCTCTTGCCCGCGCAGGAGAAGACGCCAGTCGCCACGAGTGATAAGGCTTATCCGCCTCAGCTATCAGGAACTGTCGTTGACACGTCTGGCGCGGTGATTGCCGGGGCTAAGGTGCAGGTTCGCAGCGCGAACGGTACTGTACAAATAACGACTCAGTCGAACGCGAGCGGCTCCTTCGGTATTTCCGGACTCTCGGCTGGCAGTTATCGACTCGTGGTATCTAAACCCGGTTTTGAAACTAAAGAAGTGCCAGTCACCATCGGGGCCACCGAGTCGCCGGCCCCGCTGCGCATCTCTCTGGCTGTGGGCTTCGTGAGCACCACCATAAACGTGCAGGGCCGGCAGGATGACCTTGTCGGAATCGCCGCTTCCGCCGGCCAGGTAACGGTGGGCGCAGAGGAACTCAAAAATCGTCCGATTCTTCGCTCGGGAGAGATTTTGGAGGCGCTTCCCGGTCTCATCATCACGCAACACGCCGGCGGCGGCAAGGCCAACCAATATTTTATGCGCGGCTTCAATCTCGACCACGGTACGGATATCGCCATTTTCCTCGACGGTATGCCGCTGAACCTGCCGTCGCACGCGCACGGCGAGGGGTACTCGGACATGAACACCGTCATCCCGGAGTTTGTGGAGCGGGTGGATGCCGAGAAAGGTCCTTACTACGCCGAAGTCGGCGACTATGGCTCGGCGGGAAATGCCCAAGTGGTGTATTACAAGAGACTGCCCCAGAACTTCTTCCAGGTCGACGGCGGCATGTACCAGTTTGCGCGGTTCGTTTTCGGCATATCGCAAAAGCTCGGCAAGGGCAACTTGCTGTACGGCGGAGAGGCGTATCACGATGGCGGCCCTTGGGTGCATCGGGACAATTTTTACAAATTCAACGGCCTCGTAACCTACAGCCAGGGCGGAAACGCCGATGGTTTCAGCATCACGGCCCGCGCTTACGATGGAGCTAGATGGAACTCGAGCGATCAGCTCCCTTATACCGCCATACCCGTAGTCGGTTTCTTCGGCTCACTGAGCCCGTCTGACGGTGGCAGATCACAGCGTTATAGCTTGCAGTCGGAATGGCATCACAAGGGCGCAAATTCCGAAACGACACTCATGGCCTACGGGTTCTATTACGATCTCAATCTGTTCTCCGATTTCACCTACTACCTGGTAGACCCCTATAAGGGCGACCAGTTCGAACAGCAGGACAGGCGCTGGGTGGCTGGGTTCGACATACGCCATACGATTTTCGGCCACTTCTTCGGCCGCAAGACGGAAACCACGTTCGGCATGCAGCTCCGCAACGATTGGATCCACAACGGCCTTTTCCGGACGGAAGATCGCATGCGTACGAGCAAAACTTACTACGCAGCCAACTATCTGGATGTACCCTCCTCCCTCGATCAGGTCGCGGTTTTGCCCGCGGACACGGATTTGAATAAATTTACGGAGACGATAGGAAGTCCCTGGGTGACAAGTAAGATCCAGTGGGCGAGCAAATTCCGCTCGATCCTGGCCCTGCGCGGCGACGACGGCAAAGGTGTCATCACCAGCTTTACGAACCCCACCAACCCCAACTATCCCAACGATCCCTACCCTGCCAACTACAATCCCAATACTCACCAATCGATCGGCAGTTTCCTGCCCAGCCCCAAAGCAAGTTTGATCTTCGGCCCGTGGGCCGATACGGAGCTCTATGTGCAGGGCGGAGCCAGTTACCACACCAACGACGTGCGTGGCTCAACGCAACTGTATGAACCGGTTTCGCCAGCCTATCCTTACTACAACACGCCGAACCCCATTAGAATTCCCTTCCTGGTCCAAACCAAAGGCGCGGAAGTCGGCGTGCGCACTGGGGCCGTCCCACATCTGCAAAGCACCGCTGAGATTTGGTATCTCCACAGTAATTCCGAACTGCTGCAGGATGGCGACACCGGAGGCACGACTCCCTCGGTTGAGTCGAGCAACCGCTACGGCATAGAAGTTGGGAACTACTACACGCCAGGGGAACATTTGGTTTTTGATGCTGACTTTGCGGACTCTCGCGCCATTTTTACCGAAAACGACCCATACGATTCGACGTTTTACACCTCGACCCCAACAGGTCCCCAGCTTTGCGCAAGAAACTCGAATTGCTTTGGGCTTATTCCGATCGGGGGCGGCGCTTACCTGCAAAATCCGTACGGCAAGGAGGTGCCCGAGGCAGTTCGGTGGGTGGTTGCAGCGGGCGCCTCACTGCAGGATTACAAAGGCTTTTCGGCGAGTTTGCGCCTGCGCTACTTTGGCCCGCGCCCTTTGACGTCCGACGCAATTTATACCTCACCCTCAACGGCGTTGGTCAACCTGGGGGCCAGTTATAAAATCAACAAGAACTGGAGCCTTTGGGGCGAAGTTTTGAATTTGTTCAACCGCCGAGATCACGACGTTGACTACGCCTATGTATCGCAAATAACGCCAGCAGCCGGGCTGGGGCTGCCAGCGACACCGCCAACAACACCAGCAGGGCAGGAGCAGGTTGCGAGTGTTGTGAATGCTAACGCGGCATTCACAAGGGTTATGCACCCCGTCGAACCGGTTCAGGCGCGATTCACTTTACGTTACAGTTTCGGTCGCTGAAGCAAACACGTTGCGGCCGGGTCCTTCTATTGAGGCGGACCGCGACGCCCGCGCTCCGCATCACGGCTTCCAGTGACGGTCATCACAGAAGAGGATACCTACTCGTGTCAGCATGAGCCCCATCGCAGTGTCCGCCGCGATGGTAAAATCAGAACAAGGAAAGCCCTCCCCATGTCACTAGGAAAATTGCTAGCATCGATAAGAGAGCGCCGCCGTCGCCCGGCTCAGCAACCTTATGAAGAAGGGGCTCAGCTTAGGAAACGGCTGCAAGAGTTGCTGGCCGCTCCCAGCCCAACGCAGGTCGAACCCCACTCCACCAACGCTTGCGAAAGCGAGCCGACAGGCTACCGCGACAGACGTCTCCATTGCTCGTAGAGCAAGCAGGGAAGCGACGCCGTTTACCTTGCATCGGACAGCGGAGAAGTTTGTCCGCTCTAATGCCATAACTCCCAGGAACCGTTCGGTACGCCCCTCAAACGAAGGTAACCGGAAAGTGATTACGATCACACCCGGCAGAAAAGGCAGCGGGTATTCTCGGCGTCATGTACACGATCAACAGAGCCCCGGGCGGCGTGATCCTCGTCTGCCTTGACTGCCCGCACTCCGAGCGCGTCGACGAGTTCGATGACAGACTCGGTAGCCGTCGCACGCAGGCCGCAGCTGCCATGTTGAAGCATGTACGCAACGAGCACGGCAAAGAGCCGATAGGGAGTCCGAAGCCTCGGGTCATGGAACGCTGGTATTAAACTTAGCGTGAGGAAAACGACCCGGAGAGAACCTGCTCCGGGTCGTTTTTCTTTGCATCCATATCACGGGATGTGAGGAAGCCGAGTCAGCCCTCGCGGTCTACCAACATCTTCATGAGGTCCTGATACGACTTGGGCATGGTCACCGTATCGCGCATGGCAACGGTGATAGGGTAACGCGTTCCGCCTTTGTGCGTACCTTCCAGCCCTTCGATGATCTCCTGCGCATACGCCCAGGGGAAGGCGAAGGCCATTTCGTTATCCTGGGCCATGCCGAACACGCGATCGCCAGTGCAAGGGAGGATCACCTTGGGCTCGTTGGTGGTCAGCGTCTGGATGACGATCTCGGAGCAATCCAGCCGGCCGCCGCTGGTCGAGACCACGCGCCCGCCCCGCTTGTAGAGCGAGGCATGGACCAGTCGCAGCACTTGCGCGCTATTGGCGTAGACGGCCACGACGTGCGGTTCGAAGGTGGCCCGGTTCAGCGGTGCCACACAAACGTAGTCGTATGTGCCAGGCTCGAATTTCCAGGCGCTGGCTTCCAGATTCGCCGCGGCGGGCTCGTCCTTGCAGTACACCCCGACGGAAGCGAACCCTTTCAGATACTCATCGTTGGGCTTGCGGAACCCGAAGGCGATGGCCGCCAGCGGGCAGATGACGTCGTCTTTACCCACGGCAATGCCCCAGCCGTAGCGTCGAGCGACCCCGAACGACTGGCACACGATCCATTGCTCGCCCATTGTCTTGCTGGGGATCTTCACGCCGTCGGGAACCGCTTCCCCCGGCTTGAGCATGCGTATGGCCAGGGGAAAGGTGTCCGGCCGAACATAGCGCGCCAGCGCTTCATCGAGCAGCCGCAAACTTGAAGCAACATCTTCGTTCATAGGAAAACTCCGGACCGGCCAAACTTGCCCGCGGTGGATGAAAGCAACAGGCTAGCAGAAAAAGCAAACAAACGGGGAGTGAACTGGAGCCCGAATCACCCGATTGTGGACCACCAGGAAATCCAGCAGCGCGTTAGCTGGCCGCGTAGGGGTGGGTCAATTCTATATTTCTCATCTATATTTCTCAGGCGGAAAGACTCGCGCAGCGCTCGCGGAAAACAAAGGCCACGCCGCGAAAATCAGCGTGGCCTTTTTTCTGTTGTGTGCGACCTTGGCGCTTACGCTGCTGCTTGTTGTCGATAGGCTGGGGCGAACGAATCGGCAACGAAGGTTTCGAACTTCGTCGGCGTTGTATTGCTGGCGGTGCGAGGTTCCAGGGCGCGCATGTGTCCTGTGTTGAGGGCGGCGGCCATCTCCAGGATCAGGCCGGCGACATTTTCGGACATCCCCATTTGGACCATTGCGGCTCGAACCTGATTGTCGGGTGCCTGGATGTATCCAAGATCTGGTTTGCCGACGGCCCTGCCGATGATAGTGGTGGCTTCGACGTAATCGAGATCGCGCTGTCCCTGCAACTCCTGCGTCTGTTTGCCGCGGAAGCCAAGACCCACGAGAGCGTCGGCGACTGCCGCTCCGATGTCGCGGGTGGCGATCATGGGAACCTTTAGATTCGCACTAAGCGGTCCGATCGTATTGCCAAGCATACGAATGGCGCCCGCTTGCGGCAGCGTGTTCTCCATGAAATAGCCGGCCCGCAGGTGAAGTACGTTCGCACCGTCGATCTGGTTGAGCTTCTGTTCGAGGTTGTGGAGGCCGACCACGGGGCCGGTTCCGCTAGGTTTGTCGGCTCCGAAACTGCTGAGCGAAACAACATTCTTGACTCCCGCGTTTCTTACTGCCGCCGCGATCGCGTCGCTGACGCGGTCCTGAAAAGCGCGGAGGTCGTTGCTGCTATGGTTGGGTGGAATCATGACGTAGGCTGAGTCCGCGTGGTTAAAGGCTTTGGTCAGGGCAGAAGCATCGCTGACATCGCCGATGAATATCTCCGCGCCTTCCGCCGCGAGAGGTTGCAAATGAGCCGCGTTTCTTCCGACGACACGAACTTTCTGCCCGCGGGCAAGAAGGTTCTTCGCCACTACCTGTCCAGTGTTGCCGCTTGCTCCAAGAACGACGTACATATTGGCCTCCATTCTCAAATTGGATGCGGCAGGCCGGGTTTGGGCTCCAGGCAGAAAGGCAGCGCTAGGGGAATGTGTTCTCGGAGTGGGAAACCATTTGTCGCAAGAGCGGGCTTTCCTAAACCGACGTTGCGCCGCTCAAACTCGCGATCCGCGCGGCGGAAGTCAAACGCGCCGCGGTTGCATTGCGAAAGCTGCTGCCGTAGGATGGCGTGTGCAATCGCTCCCCCATCCCTTAATAGTCGCCCGAACTTCGGGAGCGGTGAAGGAAGGCAGACCTATGAACCCTACATTCAATCGTTATTTTGGACTTATGTTGTTATTGGTGGTGGCCACGGAATTGGCCCTGGCGCAACAGCCGCCCATCAAGATTGGTGAGCTCAATGTCCTGAGCGGCAGCTTCGCCGCTTATGGAAAATCGGGAAGGCAGGGCGCGCAATTGGCCATCGACGAGATCAACGCTTCCGGAGGCTTGCTGGGACGCAAGCTGGAACTCATCCAAGTGGACGACCAAGCCAAGCCTGACGTGGGCGTGCAGGAAGCCAAGAG
>JBEKWX010000055.1:0-13422 GCA_049512675.1 Terriglobales bacterium
GAGAAGATGATCACCCTGGGAAAGAAGGGCGATCTGGCGGCGCGGCGGCAGGCGGCGTCCTATTTGATGACGGATGAAGCGGTCCGCAAACTGTTCGATACCGTGGCTCCGCGCTTCGGCGACCGCAAGGGCGGCTATCTGCGGATCGTGCGCACCGCCTGGCGGAAGGGCGACGGCGCCGAAAAGGCGTTCATTGAACTGCTCGGTAGCGAGCAGGTAATCGACGAAAAGCGCCAGAAGCGAGCCGAAATCCGCGCCAAACGGGCCGAGGAAAACCGCAAGGCGATGGAACATGCCGACGAAGAAGCGCAGGCGCAGAAGGACATGGCCGCGAATGAGGCTGAGGGTAAGACTGAAGGCGGCGACAAGAAAGAGTAAGCGCGGAAGTCTCACATTTAGCAAAGCAGTATTTTGGGAAAGTAAAAGGGGCGTCCCACACGGGCGCCCTTTTTTATTGAGGCCGTCGTCGCTGATCACGTTTGGAGTTTGGAGGAATTGGTGGGATTATTGGGTGCTAAAGCGACGGGGGCTGTGACATGAAGTGGTTTTTCCTAATGTCATTTATCGCAGCTCTGATGATCTGCGCTTTCCTCGTGTCCATCATCATTTTCACCTTCGCGACTCGCGGGGCAGGAGGAGCGAAGGTGGTCTTAGCCCTGTCACTCCAACTTCTATTTTTTGGTTGGGCAGCGCGAGAGATGTTTCGATCCTTTAAGGGCATAGGACTTAATGAGTGATTTTCAGAACAGCCCACTGCCCAAGGTTAACTGCATTTGCTTGATGTCAGAGCGCTCCCTACAATAGAACTTTCATCCAAAATCCTATGATCCATTTTCCCGTACCCGAGGCCCTCACATTCGACGACGTATTACTGCTGCCGGCGCATTCCGGAGTCGTGCCCGCCAACACCAACACGCAGACCCAGCTCTCGCGCAACATTCGGCTGAATATTCCCATCATCAGCGCCGCCATGGACACGGTGACCGAGTCGCACATGGCGATTGCCATGGCGCAGCAGGGAGGCCTCGGCATCATTCATCGCAACCTGACCATCGACCAGCAGGCCAATGAAGTCGACAAGGTGAAACGGTCGGAGAGCGGCATGATCGTCGATCCGGTCACCATGTCGCCGGACGCGAAGGTTTCCGATGCGCTTGAAATCATGCAGAAATTCAAGATTTCAGGAGTGCCGATCACTCTGAAGGATGGGAAACTGGTCGGCATTCTGACCAATCGCGATCTGCGCTTCGAGACGCGCTTCGACATTCCGATCAGCAAGGTGATGACCAAGGAGAATCTGATCACCGTCCCCGTCGGAACCACCCTGGAGCAAGCCGAAGAGATCCTGCACGAGCACCGCGTCGAAAAGCTGCTCGTCGTCGACGACAAGTACAACCTGAAGGGCTTGATCACGGTTAAGGATATTCAGAAGAAGTTGAAGTATCCAGGCGCTGCCAAGGACACACACGGACGCTTGCGCGTCAGTGCTGCCATCGGCGCTACCGGCGACTTCCTGGAACGCGCCCAGGAACTGGCGAAGGCGAAGGTCGACGTGCTGGCCATTGACAGCGCGCATGGGCATTCCGCGCTCGTGCTCGCAGCGGTCAAGAAGGTGAAGGCGACGCTGCCGGAAGTGGAACTGATTGCCGGCAACGTAGGGACCTTCGATGGCGCCTGCGACCTGGTTCGCGCGGGTGCGGACGGGATTAAAGTCGGCATTGGGCCGGGCTCGATCTGCACCACGCGCATCGTAACCGGCGTGGGCGTTCCGCAGATCACGGCGATTGCGGAGGCGGGGCGGGCCACGCGCGACGCGGGCGTTCCCGTGATTGCCGACGGCGGCATCAAGTATTCCGGCGATATCAGCAAGGCGCTGGCAGCGGGCGCTTCCGCGGTAATGATTGGATCGATGTTTGCGGGAACGGATGAAAGCCCGGGCGAACAGATTCTGTATCAGGGCCGCACCTTCAAGGCGTATCGCGGCATGGGGTCGCTCGGAGCGATGGCGGCGGGCTCGAGCGAGCGCTATTTCCAGAACTCGGATGGAGATGCGTCGACCGCAGGTCCAATGCTGGGCGAAGAGTCGAACCGGCTCGCTAAACTGGTGCCGGAGGGAATCGAAGGCCGCGTGCCGTATCGCGGTTCGGTGGCGATGATCGTGCACCAGATGGTGGGCGGGCTGAAGTCGGGCATGGGATATTGCGGATGCCAGACGGTGGCTGAACTGCAGCAGAAGGCGCGATTCGTGCGCATCAGCGCCGCTGGCCTGCGCGAAAGCCACGTCCACGACGTCATGATCACGCGCGAAGCTCCGAATTACGCGGCGGAATGACGGACCAGGCCAATTTGACTGCGTCTCGTCCCAATCTTGTGCGCGCCTGGTGGCCAGCGGTCGTCTGGATCGGTCTCATTACGTTTGAGTCCACCGATTTTTTCTCGTCAGAGCACACCGGCAGCCTGCTGTATGCGTTGTTGACGCGCCTGTTCGGCCAAATCAATTTCTACGACTTCCTCATCTTTCATCACTATCTGCGCAAGACCGGACACGTTGTCGGGTACGGCATGTTGAGCCTTCTGTTGCTGCGTGGCTGGCGGGCTACATTCGGTCATGCTCAGGCCTTATTGTGGCGCACGTCACTGCTGTCCTGGCTGGGTACAGCTTTCGTTGCCGCGATGGATGAATGGCACCAGAGCTACATTCCATCGCGCACGGGGACGGTCTGGGATGTCGCTCTCGATAGCGTGGCGGGCGTGGGGTTTCTGCTGGTCGCCTATTTCTGGTTGCGCCGGTCTGATGGGGCGGAGCAGACAGCCTGAACAGGTTTCGGGAAACTCGGGAACGCCGCAGCAAGCTAGGGTCACCCGCCGCATGTGCCGGTTGGGGAACAACACATAAGTAGTACTTCCGAAGCTTTACTGCTCCCGGCTAACCCACGTGGGCACTTGTAAAACACTCACCGAAGGTTGAGAGTACCGAAAGCGCCCGAGTTGGCCCTCCCCCAGCCCCCAGGGTCATCGGCGACCAAAGAACCCTCAGTCTTATACGCCAGGAGCGAGATCCGCGAGGAGCGAGCTCTGCCTGCCGAAGCCGCTTAGGTTTTAACGCGCCGCGCGGGCGAACGGTGGGCGAGCAGGGCGAACGCCGAGACGGTTGCGATCCCCGCGGAAAAATAAAACGGGACCGCTGGGCCATAGACCTTCCAAAGCGCACCGGTAATGACGCTCGAGAGCAGCGTGGTTACGCTGGTGAGAAACGAATAAATCCCGAGAGCTCGGCCACGGACATCGGCGGCCACGCTTTCGACGACCAGAGCCTTGAGCACGGGATTGGTCAGCGCATAGAAGAGTCCGTAGAAGGCCATGGTCAGCCAGATTGCCAGTTGAGAAGGCGCGAGCGCGAAGACAAAATAGACCATGGCGAAAATGAAATATCCGGCGGCCGCGATGGCCGAACGTGAAAAGCGGTCGCTGAACTTGCCCGCCGGCCAGGACATCAACGTGAACATGATGTTGAAGACCAGTCCCAACAGTGGCGCGTGAGACGCTGGAATGCCGATATTTCCGGCGCGCAGAACCAGGAACATGTCACTGGAATTTCCCAGCGAAAACAGTGTGACCACTGCCAGCACGTAGTAGAAGCCGGCGGGCAATTTTGGCAGCCACTTGGATTCGCTCGTGGAGGGACGGGCGTCCTCGCCCGTCCGCGTAGGGGCAGCCCCCTGCGGCCTCAGCGACTCTGGATTCGTTCCAGTTTCCGCAAGCGGCTTGCCGCCGCGACGAACCTCGCGGATTCCGAGCCAGACTACGATTACGCAGAGCGCTCCCGGGAGCGCGGCGGACGCGAACACGGCACGCATGCCGAAGCGTCCGATAATTCCGAGCGCCAGCAGCGGGCCGGCGATGGCGCCGGCGGAATCCATGCCTTGAATCAGGCCATAGGCTGAGCCGAGCGTTGCCTTGTCGACCGACTCGGCCACCATCACGTCGCGGGCGGTGCCACGGACGCCTTTCGCAAAGCGATCGCAAAAGCGAATTCCAAGAATTTGCCACCATGACGAAACCAGCGCCAGGAGTGGCTTCACCGCGTTGGCCACGAAGTATCCGCCGACCACGATAGGCTTGCGGTGCGCAACCTTGTCGGCGAGGTAGCCCGAGAAAAACTTGGCAAAAGAGGCCACACTCTCGGCGATGCCCTCGATAATCCCAAGTTGCGCCGGTCCGGCGTCGAGCGATGCGAGAAAGGCGGGCAAGACCCAGTACGCCATTTCGCTGGCCGTGTCGTTGAGGAACGAGGTCAGGCCGAAAACGTATACATTCCGGTGCGTATTTCGGGGTACATTTCCGGCGATGGCCTGGGAAAGTGGTCTGGGCGGCGCGTCCATATCTGTCCATGAAAATAGCATGGGCACGAGGGCAAACGGTGCGGGCGAATGAGCATCCAATACGTTTTATATTGCCTTCACCAGTGGCATTGCCGTTACCAGGTCCTTACGCGGGCTGCCGACGTCTGGTAACATTTTCCGAATAGCATTTCACTCCGGAGTATCGATGTTTAAAGCGGGCGAGACCTATAAAGAATCTGCGGATTCAAAGGCACTGGGCATGAATCCTGGGGAGCTTCGACTTCTGGAGGGTGCCAAACCGGGCCCAGCCCGCGTTCGCTTTCGAACGCTCTTTCTGATGGTAGCGACGGCGCTGGCGATCCGGCTAATCGTCATGGCATTTATGTATCCGCAACATCTGGTGCCCTTTCACGATCACTTCCACTTTGGATTTGAAGCCGGAAGAATTGCACGATCGATTGCACAAGGCGAGGGCTTCAGCAGTCCGTTGTATGAGAAGACCGGGCCGACGGCGTGGATGACGCCGGTCTATCCCTACATTCTGGCAGGATTCTTCAAGGTTTTCGGAGTCTACACCAAGGCTGCGGCGCTTGCGGTCCTCTCTTTTAATTGCCTGACATCGGCCTTGACTTGCCTCCCGATCTTTTTTTTCGCGCGCCAGAGCTTCGGTACACATGTAGCCAAGTGGGCAGGATGGACGTGGGCTTTCTTCCCTTATGCCATCTATTTCCCCATCGACCGAATTTGGGAAACCTGGCTCGCCACGCTGCTGTTCGCCCTGCTCTTTATGATTGCGCTGAAGCTGGACCGCACCGATCGACTTTCAGCATGGGCGGGCACAGGCCTGCTGTGGGGCGTGGCTGGGCTAACCAGCGCCGTTGTAGTTTCGGTGCTCCCGTTCCTCCAGCTGCGAATTTCCTATCTCCGGCACAAGCAGGGGCGTCGCTGGTTGGTGCCGAATATAGTGCTCGGGCTGGCGCTCGTGGTCGCGGTGAGTCCCTGGTTTGTGCGAAACTGGCGCACCTTCCATGCTTTCATTCCCTTCCGGGACAACATGGGGCTAGTGCTGCGCATGGGCGTTAAAGGCCCTACCAGTTACTGGCAGCGCGATGTCGATTATTGGCAGCCGACTGAACTGGGACCCTGGAATAACCCAGCGGAGGTTCAGGAGTTCCAGCGCGATGGCGAACTGAAATATATGGCCACGAAGAAACAGCAAGCGTTGGCCTTCATCAAGACTCATAAGCGTTGGTACCTGCGGACATCGTTGCGACGGATGGTTTTCCTTTGGACCGGATACTGGAGTCTGTCGCACGCATACTTGCAAATAGAGCCGTGGGATCCGGCGAACATAGTGTTTTGCTCGACCTTCACGATTCTGGCGTTCGCCGGCCTGCGCAAAGCCTGGAAAAGACGGGCGAACGCGGCAATCTTCTACACTATCGTTCTGCTGGTGTTTCCTCTGATGTACTACATCACCAGTCCGGAGTTTTACTATCGCCGTCCCCTGGACCCGATAATGGTTGTTCTTGCCGTCTATGCGCTGACGCCGTCTCGTCGACTGGATGAGCCGTCATCGGCTGACAAGGTTGAAAAGGATCGGCTGCGGACGTGTCAGGATGACCAACTCGAATCCGAGTTGGCCGAGCCGGCGTAAGGACCCGTGCCTCGATTCTGTTGCTGCCGTGGTCTTAGCCGCTCCCGCCCCGAGGTAGTGGTGCAGATTGAGAATTTCCGTCCCTCAGCGGCTAAAGCCGCGATGAATATACAACGCTAACGGCACGGCTGAAGCCGTGCCCTTTCAAAACCGGGTCAAACGGCCACCACTACCCGCCAGAACGTAATTTGTATCGCGTCCGGCGCTTTGTTATTCTTTATAAAGCTATTTAGACAGCATAAACATATGCAGGCGCCTTACCGCGCAAGGGGAGAGTTTGCCTAAACAGACATCGGTAGCAGTGGCGCGGCCCTCTCCTCCCCAATATGCAGGCTGGTTTTCCGGCCCGCGGCTTATCGCTTTGTTTTGCCTGGGAGCGGTCATTGCGCTGGTCGCAATGGTTTCGGCCGGCCCGGCTGGGTGGGATGCCGAGGGTTATTGGAAGGTCGTTCAGGCTGTTCACCACGAATCCGATCCCTATGCTGCAGATCTGGTGGCGCTGCAGGCGTTTCACACCCGCCTGGCATCCGACCCGGCCGAGCGCCCGCCCTTTGTCTATGTCTACTCTCCGATGACGCTGCCTTTGCTGCGACTGCTGGCCGTGTTTCCGCGCTGGCTCCTGAGCCTGCTTTATTGGGCTGCGGTTGCAACCGGGGTCCTGCTTCAGCTCTGGGCGGGATTCCAGATGGCTGATCAACGCGAACGGCGCTGGCTGGCGCTGATGCTGCCGGCCATAATCTTTTTTCCCGGACTGGTCACCGACGATGCGATTCTGAGCGGCAACGTGGCCTACCCGCTTTATGGCGTGATCCTGGCCGCGGCTACCGCCGGCTGGAAGCATGGCCGGTGGACCTGGTATTACATCGCCGTCCTGGCCGCTTCGTTTTTCAAGACGCCATTTCTCGTGTTCCTCGCGTTTCCTGTTCTGATGGAGGGTAGTAGGGACAGTGAAAGTGACCGCGGGAGTCGGCAATGGGTTCCGGCCGCCATGACGGCAATTGCAGGAGTGCTGATCTTTGCCGCCCAGGTCCGGCTCTGGCCCGGTTTGTTCCGCGAGTACCTGTCGAGCCTGCGACTGGTGTTTGACTACCTGCATGATTTTGGATACGGCCCGGCGGGCACGGTGGGCAAAGCTCTATGGATGAGGGGGCTGCCGTTTTCTCTCGCAACCACTATTTTGCACCTGCTCGTTGTGTGCGTGCTTGGAATTGTCCTCCTGGTTCTTGCCCGTCGCGTCCGCGAATGGAATCTTCCGCGGGAGACATGGGTCCCGGTCGCACTGGTTGGCACTGCCCTGTTGAACCCGCGCATCATGAAATATGATCTCGCCGCCATCACCATTCCGATGCTGCTGATCGGCGGGCGAGCGCTACGGTTGGCTTTGGGAAGCTCAGCCGGTGAAAGTCAGGCCGCCAATTCATACGCCATGGGGCAGAAGCGCCTCGATCGGACGCTGATTCTGGTTGCATCGGGATGTTTCCTGATCGCCAATGTCATAACTGTAGCCGGACCATTCTGGTTTCCGGTGGAAGCCGTGGTATTGGTTGCCATCTTCGCGATGGGAGTCTGGTCACTTGATCAGGGTTCACCGCTCCCGGTTTTCACGAAAACCCGTAGAACTGTCGAATTCGGTTTTGCCGAGAGCTGGGAACTGGAAGCTGAGAACTGATTTTCACCCCACGCTGTAGAATAGGAACACATGTCCGACCGAACCTTTACGCTCGATGAAGCACAGGTGCTCCTGCCGATTCTGGAATCGCTGCTCCGGCAGGCGATCAACGGCAAGAAGGTGATTGAAGACGTGGACGCCGAGTTGCAGGAAACGGCGCACCGGGTTTTTCTCAGCGGCGGTATGCTGCTGAATGTCGTCCATTTGGCTCGGCGCAAGGCGGAGCGTGAGAAGTCGATTCGGCGCATCAAGGACGCTCTCGCCGAAATCGACTCGACCGGCGTGCAGGTGAAAGACCTCGACATCGGATTGCTCGATTTTCCTTGCAAGGTAGAGGGCGAGATCCTCCTGTTGTGCTGGAAGCTGGGCGAGCCCACCATCGCGCACTGGCACGGAACAAACGAGGGCTACGCAGCACGGAAGCCGATTGACCAGCGGATCGCGAATGCGGGCAAGAAGCGGCCGAAGTAAGGAAGAGCTCTCAGCTGTCAGCTGTCAGCTCTCAGCTCTCAGTCTTCAACGTTGTCATCCCGCCAATCTCGTCATCCTGAGCGAAGGGACGCCCGAAAATCCCGCAGCCTTCCAGAAAACTCAGCGCAAGTTCAGGCTTGGGAGCCGTTCCTTTACTGCAGGGCGATTCGAGCGGGTGGGCGAAGGTGTGACCCCAGCTATGCACTATCGGCAGTCGAGCGAGCGCCGGGCGTTCTGCTAGAATATTGTTAAAGGCGATGATTTATGAGCACTAGACGCAGGTTTACCGGGAAAAAACTGCCCTTGACGCTGGCTTTTGGCGTGCTGGTCGCCGCGGCGATTGGAGCCGCCTGCAATGGCTTTTTCCAACCCAAAACTCTCAGTTCGATTGCAATTCAGCCTCCGAGTCCGCAGGTCCAGGTTGGGCAATCGGCGGGCTTACAGGCTTATGGAACTTATTCGGACACCTCCAAGAGCCTGCTTACTAGCGGTGTTGCATGGACAAGCACTGGACAAGACGTCAGCGTGAACATTGACGCAAATACCGGGCAGATCACGGGAGTGGCCCCCGGTGGCACAGCCACGATCACCGCTTCTGCGCAGGGCGTCAGCGCGACCGCGACCGCGACTGCATATCTTGGCAACGTCACCGATCTTACGGTGTGCTCGGGTACGTTTAACACTGGAACCTGTCCCGCTAGCACCTGGACCATAAGCGGCAGCAAGGGCGGAAGCAATGACTACTACGCAAAGGCTACCTCTGCCGGCACACCAGTGGACGTTACAGTTGTGGCGAGCTGGAGCGTTTCGCCGACTCCGACCGCTGGAACGATAGTGTGCTTAAACAGTGTCTCTCCCGCGGTCTGCACTCTGACGCCGACGGTAACCCAAACGGGTCCTTATGTCATTACCGTGACGTATCCCGGCACTACCCCGGCCACGGCGAACATAACAGTGACACAATAGACGCCTGAGGCCGTGCTGCAGGATGCCGATTGCCCCAGGTCTCGCCGGGTTTTCGAGACGCGGGATGCCGCGGTCGTTTTCATTTCTACGTCTCACGCCTGACTTTTTTGATCACAAACCATCTGTGTGTACCATCAAAATAGCAAGGAACAACGACCAGAGCAGCACGCCAAACCGCACTCGGAGTCATCGATTGAGTGCCGGCGGAAGCGGGCTCGCGCTATATTGGTAGCGAGCCCGTGAAACTTTCCCGCCATCGTTTTTTGCCGCTGATTCCGATTTTTTGTCTCGCGTTGCTGTCCGCGTGCAATCGCGGCCGCGGGCGCGTGCTGGAGATTGCCTATGTTTCCGGAGTTCAGGCCATCCTGCGCGACCGTGTGGCGGCGGTGTACGAAAAAGCCGGAGTGGTGAAGAACGGCGAGCGCGTGGAAGTGCTCGACCATGACCGCCGTTTCGTCAAAGTGCGCACCGCAGCGGGCGTCACGGGTTGGGTGGAGCAGCGCTACCTGGTCGGTCAGGAGGTCTTCGACCGGATCCAGAAGCTGACCGCGGACAACCAGAACGATCCCGTGCAGGCCCAAGGCGCCGCGCGCAACGACACGAATCTGCACGTCGAGCCGGGGCGGGATACCGAACATCTCTATCAGATTTCCTCCGGCGAAAAGCTATCGCTGTTGAAGCGAGGCACGGCCGAGAAGGCGGGTGCGGTTGTGCCGCCATCGCGCTCCGCCACGCCGGGCGGCAATCCGCAAGACAAGAAGCCCGGGCCGGTGATTGAGGATTGGTGGCTGGCGCGCGACTCCCACGACCGGGTCGGCTGGGTGCTGGCGCGCATGATTGATCTTGACGTGCCGCTCGACGTCGCGCAGTACGCGGAGGGCCAGCGCATCGTTGCATACTTCGTGCTGAATCAGGTTCCGGATGGAGACAAGAAAGTCGCGCAGTACCTGACCGTCCTCACCGAACCCAAGGATGGCCTGCCGTTTGACTTCAACCAGATTCGCGTCTTCACCTGGAACGTGAAGCGCCATCGCTATGAGACCGCGTATCGCGAGCGCATGGAAGGCGTCCTGCCGGTGGCCGTTTCGCAGGAAAACTTCGACAAGGAAGGCGTGCTGCCCGTGTTCAGCATTCGCGTGCAGGACGACAAGGGCAACGTTACCGAGCGCAAATACAAACTCAACACGCCAATTGTGCGCCGCGTTTATGCGCCGGGCGAAGAGCCGGCGCGGGCGGTTAGCAGAACGGCTGTGAGCCGGAAAGCCCAGCGGAGACGGTAAGAGCGACAAATCTTTGACGCAGAGATCGCTGAGAAAATCTTTAACGCAGAGAACGCTGAGCAGAGGACGCTGAGCGCGCAGAGTTTTTAGAGATTACTTCTTTCTGCGATCTCTGCGTTAGATCAACTGTAGAACTCGGCGATGGTCTCGACCACCAACTGAATCTCGGCCTCGGTCAACTCCGGGAACATTGGCAACGCCAGCACTTCCCGCGCGGCCTGTTCGGCGACCGGCAA
Organism: Terriglobales bacterium; assembly: GCA_049512675.1. Taxonomy (GTDB): domain Bacteria; phylum Acidobacteriota; class Terriglobia; order Terriglobales; family Acidobacteriaceae; genus Acidiflorens. Next base: position 10,623 of record JBEKWX010000055.1, read on the forward strand.
GTCTCCGGCCTTTAGCCCGAGATAGGAAAACACCGGCTGCAAGTGCAGCGGCAGCGGATAGTAGATTTCCGAGCCGATTTTTCGATCCGCAAGGAACTGGCGCAGTTCGTCGCGGCGCTGGGCGCGAATCACGTACTGATGAAACACATGTTTGGCTTGCGGACTTCGCGCGAGCAAGCGCACCGGCGCGCCGCTTGGGTTGGAGGTTTGGCCGGAAGTCTGGGCGGAAGTCAGCCCGGAAGTCAGGCCGGACTTGGCAAACAGACGGTCGTAGGTCGCGGCGTGCTGCTGGCGGCTCCGGTTCCAGTCCGCGGTGTGCCCTAGCTTCACGCGCAGCACCGCTGCCTGAATGGCGTCCATGCGTCCGTTCCAGCCGAATTCGTGATGGTAGTAGCGGCGGGGACTGCCATGGTTGCGGAGTTGCCGCATGTGCTCGGCTATCTCCGGGCGGTTGGTGGTGACGATGCCCGCGTCTCCGTAGGCGCTGAGGTTCTTGGTGGGATAGAAACTGAAGGCGGCGGTTACTCCGAGCGAGCCCGCACCGCGTCCGCTCCACTCGGCGCCAATCGCCTGGGCGGCGTCCTCTACAATGGCGACTCCGAATTCCTGAGCATCTTCATGCACATCTTCATGAGCATCCTCATGAACTATGCGGTCGAATGCGTCCATGTCGGCGCACTGGCCGTAGAGATGGACGGGAAGAATGGCGCGCAGATTTTCGGGTCGCTTTGGGCTGAGCTGCTGCAGTTGAGAACGGACGAGCGCTGCATCGAGATTCAAGGTGCCGGGATCGACGTCCACGAAAACCGGCTTTGCGCCTGCCCGCACAATTGCGCTGGCCGAGGCGAAGAAGCTGAATGCGGTGGTGATGACCGAATCCCCGGGCTTTACGCCGGCGGCGACGAGCGCCAGCCAGAGCGCCTCTGTTCCCGAGGCACAACCCACGGCGCAGGCTGCTCCCGTCAGCGCGGCGATCTCGCGCTCGAGCGCTTCTACCTCCGGACCGAGGATGAAGCTTTGCGAATCGCACACGCGAGTGATGGCGGCCAGCACGTCGGCGCGGAGGCAATCGTACTGGCGGCGCAAGTCCAATAGAGGAACAGCGACCGGAACGGGCTCGGGCGCGGCGTTTGGCGGCGGCGTGCTTAGAGATGAGAGAGTGGACTTCACGAGAACAAGATTCTAACAGGCTTGCCCGGCTGTTCCGAGGGCGTCGCGCCCTCGGAGCGGCGGGCGGGGATGCCCGCCGGCCAGCCGCCGGGACGGCGGCGCTACCGGTCACGGTACTAGCGGCGCAACTGGATCTTCGGCAGGGCCGGGGCAGTGGGGCGACGAACTTCTCTTCCGCCTGATTTCTTGTCGTCTCCTTTCTCGTCCGCACTCTCGGCATCATCCAGATACTTGCGCCAAGGTATCAACTCAGCGCGCAACCGGTCGAAATCGATCTCGGGAAACGAGCTTTCCGCGCCGCGGAGATTGCGCAGGGCGCGCTCCAGAACCGAACGCGCCCCCACGTGGTTGCCAGTGGACTGGTGATGGAAGGCGACTGCCAACTGAACCAGACCTTGGACGTGGAGACGGAGATGGCGACGCGAGGGCGGGTCGCGAGGCAGGGAGCGCCAGACGTCTTCGAGAGCTTCATGAGCGTCGAAGAAATGGGCGCGGTTGAAGAGGTCGAGGCCTCGCTTGAAGTGCTCGTGCAACAGGCGGTTCGGCAGGGTCACGGGCTAGCCTCGATTGGATGGTTGGGGAAGCGAGCGTGACTCACTCGTCGCTCCGAAGCTGTGGCAGTCCGCGCGCGACGAGCCATGCGGTGCTGGCTAACATCCCGCACCATCCCATGAGCCGAACGATCGCGGCGATCCTAGTGTCGTAGGGCAGAAGTCCGAGACCCGAGAAGATCGTGTTCCAATCGTGCTCGACGTAATCGGAATCTCCGGTGGTCACGAGGGGCAACGCCATGGCGCGAGCGTCGGCCATGTACGTTGCGGTGTAGAGCCAGTTCTCAAAGAAGAAAAATATGCAGAACACGAAGGCGGCGGGCTGGCGTTCGTGGAAGAAATAGGCTGCCAGCAGCAGCGGGACCAGCCACTGCAGAATGGTTCCTCCCCAGAGGCCGAGGGTTGGGCCGAACCATCCGAAGAGGAGGTGGCCGGCTTCGTGGACGACAAGGTTGGCGGAGTCGATGAACAGGAAGCGGCCATGCATGCTGAAGGCGTAGAGTAAGAAGAGAACGTAGAAGACAAGCCACGCCAGGACGGCCCAGCGCGAGACGGGACGCCAGTCTTCCCGGGCGCCGGACCATTCCACAATTGAGTCCAGGTACTCGCGCATGCTGGAGCCATTATTTACCGAACCATTATTTACCAAACCATTATTTACCAAACCATTATTTGCCGAACATGGGATAGTGGCTTGCTGCTCCCATCAGGAAGAGCATGGGGAACGAGAGCACGAAGTTCGCGCGCGACGTGAGGAAGCCTTGGCGGGCCAGATACTTTGCTTTGTCTGGCATGGGTGTGCCGTGGGCTGCGTTGTCGGCGGTCCAGCGGATGATTTTCTTCTGCGCGCGCCAGATTACTCCCCAGACGTTCAGCATCATCACCCAACCGATCCCGTCGCCGATGCCTATGGCGAGCAGGCGATTACTCTCCCAGCCGTGAGCGTTGAAGCGCAAGAACAGCCACGATGCGACGACCACGATTGCGGTGTAGATCACGGCGAGCACCGGACCTTTGTCGAGCGCGCCTTTACCGGGGATAGTGCAGGCATACATCAGCGCCCAGGCGACCGTCCAGAT
>JBEKWX010000056.1:0-17942 GCA_049512675.1 Terriglobales bacterium
GTCAGCACGCCATCGTGAGCGACCAGCCGCCGGAGAATGGCGGTCACGACGAAGGCATGACACCGCCGGAACTCCTGCTCGCTTCGTTAGGCTCGTGTGTCGGGTTCTACGCGGCGCAATATTTGCGCAAACATAAGCTGGCAACGGAAGGCATCCGCGTTCGGGTAACGGCCGAAAAGCTGAAGGATCCCGTGCGCATCGATAACTTTCACATTGAAATCGAAACGAACGCGGCGCTAACCGAGCAACATCGGGACGGAGTCGAGAACGCCGCGAATCATTGCCTGATTCATAACACGCTTCTGCATGCGCCGAGCATCATGGTCGAAATCACGCATGCCGTGCCGACAGCGCTGTGAGCGCTTTCTGCGATTACACTCATTGCCCTAACCATGGGCTGAAAATATCAAAAAAATTAAGTAACCAAAATTGTTGCCGGAACATCATTATCTGGCAGGTGGGTGACATGTCGCTGGAGCGGCATTTCCGGAGCGGGAGCCAATTGAGCATCTGGATTCGAGCCGTGCTCGCTTCCGTAGTGCTTATTGCTACCTTGGCAGCGCGAAACGTCGCAACGCATTTTCCACAAGCACAGGGTCTTCACTTCACGATCAGTGCCGACACTCACCACGACCAGAGACCTCGGTTTGAACCCAGTGGCTCGGAGTGGAGCGCTCCTGGCAACAACTCTCTACCAGTTCCTCCCGCCGCCGAATCTGCACACTTAACACTCACGTCACGGCCAGTCTCCACGCTTCAAACCAAGGGCCTCCACCACAATCGCCCGCCTCCAATTTGCTAATCGGTCCAAAGCTGGAGCATCCGTAGCGCCGAGGCAATCCTAGCCTGAATTCAGCAAGGCACCTTCGGCCTAACTGTAACCTGTGGCGCTGCCATCGGTCCCCGGCGGCGCGATGGACAGAATCATAGAAGGAGGAATGCAATGAAAAGCAGAACAGCCTCACCAAGGAGAACGGCCAGCTTTTTTTCCGGGATCCTTCTAACGCTCTTCGCCGTTTTCTTTGTAGCCAGCGCCGCTACGGCGGAAGAACCAGCCAGAGTGATCGCACATCTAAAGCTGCCGGGAACCGCGGTTCGGCAGATGTTCTTGCAGCAGCACGATGGCAAACAGTACCTCTATCTTCAACAGAGTACCCATTTCACGGTAGTGGATGTTACGGACCCGAAGAACCCCACCATCGTCGAGCGCGTTGCCTCGCAAGGCAGCCTGGCATCGATCCAATCCGATCTCGCCCTTACCGTAAAGCCGGAGAAAGGACAGCCCAGCGCGGTCTCTACTCAAGTCGTGAATGTGATGGACCTGAGCGATCCCAAGCATCCGCGGACCGTTCAAACCTTCAGTGGAGTTACGGCTATTCTGCCGGACGACACGCGGCAACTGGTGTTCATCGCCAACAACGAAGGCCTGTCGGTGCTGAGCCACAAACAGCCCTTCATTCGGCCTATGTGCACGTCCGAAGACGCGATGAAGTCGGATCCGGAGTGCCGGTAGCCTTCGAGGGCGAAACTGAGTCCTGCCTCTCCGCATGATTCCGTGCGGGAGTGGTGGACATAACTGAAAATCATCAACTTATCCATGCGATCTCCGAAGGAGTTGAGCGCATTGACTGGGCTCTTCGGGAAATATTGCCGCGCGAAATGCCACTACGAGAGGAGCAGCGGGATAGGCTCGGGTATTTTCAAACGGGAACATGGAGGAGCGGATCGCAATGAGCGGCATCAGGGTTCTGTGCGTTGAGAATCATCCGGAGTACATGGGCGCACTGAAATACATGCTGGAAACAGCTGGCTACGAGGTCATGCCGGCAACGACTGGCGGCCAGAGCGTACGCCTGCTGACAACCCTGCCGGTAGACGGCGTTCTCTTGGAATACGATCTGCCAGACTCTGCTGGCATCGCGGTGCGGGCGGAGATGAAACGGATCAAGCCGGACGTCCCAGTGCTGTTATTTACAGGCGTAGGGAGCCAGACACCGTTTCTGCTTCGTTTTTTTTGATTCGTATCTTCGGAAATCGGGGCGACCACTAGAGGTTTTCGAGGATCTGGACGCGTAAGTTCAGGAATAGGAGGAGTCGTGAAAACCCTGAAGAAATCAGAGGTTCAGCCGCACCAATGGACGCTTACGTCCCGCCAGATCAGAACCACATTGCTGGCGGGTCTGTTGGCGCTGACTACGGGGTCTTTCGGACAGAATGCGATCCCGGCTGGGACCATATTGCCGCTGCAGCTGAACTCTTCGCTGAACTCAAGGAAGAGCAAGCCCAGACAGGTTGTCACTGCACGCCTCATGCAGGATATCCCGCTGCCATCAGGTGCGAAGATTCATGCCGGCGCCAAGGTAGTCGGCCACATAATTGAAGTAGTCGACGCAAGAGACGGCAGCGGAGCAAAACTCTCTTTGGAGTTCGACACACTCGAAGTTTCAAGGCGAAGGATTCTCATAACCACGAACCTGAGGGCGTTGGCATCCATGATGGACGTGGAAGAAGCGCAGTTGCCGAATACCGGGCCGGACTCGGGGACCTCAGAGTATGAATGGGTCACCGAGCAGATTGGAGGCAATGTTGTCTATGGGAGAGGTGGACCGGTAACAAACGGGTTGCAAGTGATGGGAACACCAACCGCGAATGGCGTATTGGGGCGCGTTTCGTCCAAAAGCGGCACAAAGTGCCGTGGCGTCGTAGGCGGCAACGATCTTCCACAAGCGCTATGGCTGTTCTCTGCCGATGCATGCGGAACCTATGGCTTCGCTGATTTGACGATTGCGCACGCGGGCCGGAGCCACCCGGTTGGACAGATTACACTTGCTTCGGAGAAACGCAATTTTGACGTACGGAGCGGCAGCGGACTCCTTCTGCGTGTGAAATAAGCCTATGAATGACGGTCCCATGGCAGCCACCTAACCTGGCGGAGACGCAGCTCTAATGACAACCTATTTGAATACGACGGACCCTGCAGGACGAAAGGCACCCTCGTTCGGAATTGGACAGTTCCTGTTTGTGGTCGTCTTGGTAGTCATCCTCTTTCTGCTTGGCCAAAGCATGGTGCGTCACCGCTTCCATGAAGGCGGCCGGGTCCACCGGAACGGCTCCAACGGACAATAGCAGGCCCTGGAAAAGTTGTTAGTCGCGGCTGCCAATGATGCGAAGCAATGCGTTCCTTGACGTGAAGATCTCATGGGAAAAACCTCGATCATGATTACTACTTCAGACTCCCCAGTTTAACGGGTGACGCGCGTTCAGAGTCGGCCCGTTATTGCTTGCACCAACAAGAGCGCGCCGATACCTGCCAGTCCGATGTAAAGGTAGTTAAAAAAACCCTCTCCGCGAAGACGGTTATTGATCACTCTACCGAGGAACACGCCTAGTAGAGCGATCGGCAATGAGAGCAGATAATAGTGCGTTACGGTGGAAGTCCAGAGTCCGGCCAACCAATAACCACCCATACCAATAACGCTGGCAGGTAGAAAATATCCTTGAAGGGTCGCCCGAAAGTTCTGCGCTGACCACCTTCTCATGGCTCCGTAAACGACGAGCGGCGGACCATTCATTCCGTAGGCTCCGCCAAGCACGCCGGCACAGAATCCACACGCTAGAACCCATAATCGACTGTCGCGTCGTAGTTCCAGCCGTGTGCGGCCTGTTAAGGAGTAGGCGGAGAACGTCATGATAATCACTGCTAGAACGGCCTTCACTATCCTTTGATGACTACTCTTCAGAAGCAGAAGACCCAACGGAATACCAAAAAGGCTGGAGAACACGAGCCAGCCTGTGCTGGCCAAGTGGATCTTTTTCCAGTCCTGCACAACGACTATGACAGCGACGGTAATCGACACAAGCACAGCGAGCGGGGTGGCGACGCCCAGCGGAATGCAGAAGGCCAGCATCGGAACGGCGATTAGTGCCTCGCCAAAGCCGAATGCTGATCGAATCAGGGTGGCGATAAACACGATGAATAAGACGTGCGCAGTAGTTAGGTCGATTGTGATCTCCGAGGCGAGGGGAATCCCTCATACACGGCATGGACTACGGCAGTCGGCTGTTCATGACCTCAGCATTGGCTGCAACATGTTCCGTAGTGATTCCGAGCTTTCACCATCCATGCAATCGTACCCGCTTGGTCGGCAATTCGGAAGCTATGTGGTTGTTGGCGAACAAATCGCGTTTGCACTCATTGACCGGATCGTGAGCGCTATCGCCTGAAGCTCCAAAAAGGAGAGGAGAGCGGCTTTAAGGCATCTTCGGTAATGTTCCACTCCTGAAGGAGCCATTCGGGGATGAAGACACGATTCCTATTTCGCTCGCACCAGATGTGGAGCTCAGGCGAGGAGGTATACATCTCTGCCGTGAGTTGCAGTTGCGTGACCTGCAGTTCGAATTCAGTGGCGAACGCGGGAGCAGGCGGAATGGGACATCCCCAATTGGGATTTCCGCGTTTGCGAGTGAGAACTGCTAGAGCCACCGGTATCGCCATAAGCCAGATCATACTCCGCGTTCGGTGGCTCTGGGCGAAATAAAGCTCGCTGCGGATTGTTGACGGAGGGGGGTTTTTAGTGTAAACGCCAGTGGCTGTTGAAAAACTCCTTCTCTCAACATCGACAAAAATAAGATCGCGTCAGGAAGCCCTACAATCGATTTTCTCGGGTCGCCTAGACATTTTCTATCCCCCAAATTTTGGCTGTATAGGGTTTCAACAGTTACAGTTCAGATTCCGAGGCTCATCTCGCAAGAAGCATTTATCATTGCTAAAAGTGTGACTGAGAGGACCCCGCTAAGAGGAGATACTTGACCACGCACGAGGAACGCGTTCGACAGAGCTTTTCCAAGCAGGCCTTCATGTCAACTTTGGGGGCCGAGCTCACAGCAGTGGTTCAAGGCAGTGTTGAAATTCGCCTGCCATTTTCTCCGAATCTTACGCAACAGAACGGCTACCTGCACGCGGGTGCTATCACTGCAGTGCTGGATTCTGCTTGCGGTTATGCTGCTTTAACCGTGGCGACAGACGATAAGGAGGTCCTCACCGTGGAGCTAAAGGTGAACCTCTTGGCGCCCGCCGCGGGCGAGGTCTTCGTGGCCAGAGCGCAAGTGAAGAAAGCAGGGCGGACGCTAACAGTTTGTACAGCGGATGCTTTTGCCATCAGCGGAGGCAAGGAGAAGGCGGTTGCGACCATGCTAGCCACAATCATGGCTGTGCCGATAACGCCCGCGAAAATAACTTGAACCAACGGTTGTGAAATCCCGATAGCGCTCATTGACCGGTTCCGCGGGCAATCTACTGAGAGAGAGAGACAACGACGGGGTACTGTTCGGTGACGAGCCTTTTCTTCTTTTTCGCCACGGTTCCGCTCTTGCCATCAAACCGAATCTCACAGCTAACCTTGCTTTTGGACGCTAATCTCAAACCTTGCCGTAAGTTTAGTTAGCACCACCGGCCCGAGCCAAAACCGGGCCGGCGGCGCAAGGGAAGAATCCCGTCCGTAAGTTGAGAGGCTGTTAAACCGGCTGGTTCCGCATCGGACGTTGACGCGGAACCATTTTCGGGTTACGGCAAGTAGTAGCGGAACGAGGTGAAGACCATGCTGTCCAGTCCTTCCGGCGAGAGTGCTCCTGGCGTGCCGGCGGAGTTGGCGCCAGACCAGGTCTGACGAGTCACGTAGGAGTACTGCGTGCCGAACCGAAACCTACCCTTGGGCCCGTTGTAGAAGCTGTACCAGAAGCCGGCCGTGCCCTCAATCACCGCCCGCGTGTCGCTGGTGCAATTGGCGGGAGTAATGGGAGTGAACCCGGTGTTCGCTGTGGGAGGCAATTCGGTGTTGCAGCCGTAATTGTTGAAGAACGGCGAGCCGTAGCCGACGGGCACCAATGTCGTCGTGCCCGGCTTGACATAGAAGCTATCGGTCCGGGCGGCGTACTCCGCTCCGACGTAGGAGTAGAGGTCGAGTTTCTTGCCGCGCCACTCCAGCGTGGCCAAACCCTGATAGCCCTTGATCAGATGAACGGTTCCGTTCCCGTTAATGGCAAGATCGGAAAGTTGAGCGGCACCATAACGGCCGACACCGCTGCCTCCGAAGCCATGCAAACCGAAAACGACTCGGTCGTTGGCAAATCTCCAGCGGGCGTTGGCGCCCAAGCCGCCGCCTTCTTTCGAGGCGTTGTAGGCGTTGATGGCATTGGTGGGAGCCGCCTTCAGAGTTCCGCAGGCCGCGGTCCCGTAGTTCAACACGCAGGGGAAGATACGGTCTGCGAAGCGGTCGACCAAGCCGAAGATCTCGTAGTGCCCAAAGCCGGGATCAAAGGAGGCCTTGGCGATGATGTCGGGTGCGGGATTGGCGGTGTAAGTCCCCAACGAGTTGTAGCTCTTGCCGTCGCCCGCCTCGCCGAGCAGGAAATTGTCGGCGTTGCCGTGCGTGGTGAGCGTGCCTTGCGCGTTTTCCATGGCGACGGCGACGGAAAATTTATCGCCGAAGTCTTTGGTTAAGCGAATCCCGTACTGACGCGCGAAAGTGAAGCCGACATTGTAACTCGGATCGATGGTACTGGGCCGGGCATCGTTCACTCGGCCGACGTCGTCGCTGGGCGCGATTCCCACTTTGTTCTCGGTCACCAGACTCCACATCTGGCCGCCAAGGAATTTCCAGCCATTGTCAAACTTGACTTGGCCCCAGGCCTGGCGAAGACGAGGAGTGTAGCCATTGGTCTGGGTAGCGGTGGAGGTCACACCAGCAGCGAGAAAGTCGACCGACAGGTAGCTGGAAAGTTCCACATTTTTCAAGCGGCCCGCAATAAAGACGGTTGGCCGGGACTGGCGGGCGGAGCCGAAGAACTCCGACAGATGGTTCTGCGAAGCGCCGGGCATGGTGAGCGAATTGAAGGGAGTGGGAAGATCAGCTCCTAGCTCCCGTGAGCGACGCACAAACGCGGCTTCCGCAAAACCGCCGGGGGTAATGCTGATGCCCTTGATATGGAGCGTGGTAGGGCTCTGAAAGTCGGAGAAATTCTTCTCGGTCTCTTGCAGCGTCAAGGCCGCGTTGGTGGCGGACGTTTTGAGGTCGGCCACGTCGCTCTTCAGCTCAACCACCGTCTGCTGCTGCTGGCTGGCCTGGGTTTGCGCTGCCGCCGCCTTGTTGGTAGCGTCCGCCGCAGCGGCCTGCGCCTGCTGCCAGTTCTGCTGCGCCTGCTGCAGTTGCTGGGAAAGTTGCTGGATTTGCTGCTGCTGGGCGGCCAGACCGTCTTTCAATGCTTGAACGTCGGCAGCCGTTATCGCCGGCTGCGCGGGCGCCGCTGCTACGGGCTTGTGCTTCTTCGTTGGAGCCGGTGCGGTAAAGCCCGAGACTTGTGCCCATGCGCCGCCTGCAAGTGCCGCCAGCGTCAGGATAGCGAGAAATAGGTGCTTGATTGCCTTCATGAATGCAGTCCTCTTCTTCTTTAGTTTCGGTCGCAGCACATTGGGGGAGAAAACGCCTCGCAATCGGAGGCCGCATCGCAGCGGCCCCTCGGTCAGGTAATTATATTAAGTCTATTTTGTTAATAGACTTTATCAATATTACCGAGATAGCATCTGCGGTTCCATTCCGTCAGGGGCGGGAAGCATCGACAACACTTCGTGCTTTTAGCAACTTGCGGAAATTGCCGCAGTCTCACGGCCAGGGCGAGTGTGCATTGAATTGCAGTTTCGAAGAACGGAAGATTCCCAGGTCGGGAGCGATGGAGGCTGTTCCCGGCTTTGAAAACAGTCCCTCGCCCCCAGAGCAAAGGAGAGAATTCCGGGGGCGAGGTTTTGAGCACCCGCTACGGCAAATAGTAGCGGAAAGAGGTAAAGAACACGTTGTCGATTGCGTGTGGACTAACTTCGGTGCCCTTCACAGACCCGGCGCCATCCCATGCGTTTCGGACCAAGTACGAATATTGCGGTCCGAACTGAAGTCTGCCCTTGGGCCCGTTGTAGGGTTTGATCCAGAACCCGAAGGAGCCTTCGATTACGCTTTGAGTCTGGCCACTGCAACTGCCGAGGCCTCCAAAATTGTAGCCGCCGGGGCTCGACGATGAAGGTAAGGTTTCGGTGTAGCAGCCGCCGTCAGCGTAGCTTGGGGCGCCATACCCAACCACCTTGCCGGTACCAAGGGTGTCAGTTTGATAGCGGCGTCCCGAATAGTCCTCGCCGCCATTGAAGTACACATCGAGCTTGGGATAGTGAAATTCCAGTGTAGCCAGCCCCTGATAGCTGCGCAGCGGAACCAGCCTGCCAAAGGGGTCGACGGTGGCATCGGGCAGAGTGGACGCGCTGTACCGGCCTATGCCGTTCCCATAGAGGGCGTGAAGCCCGAAGTCCATGTGCTTGTGGATGGTGAAGCGGGCATTCCCTCCCACTCCACCCGCGTTCCTGGAGTAGTTGTAAGCGCCTGTCACCGAACTGGCAGTTCCGCACAGTACCGGGTTCTGCGATGGTACCTCGCAGGGATAAACGCGGTCGCGGAACCTGCTGAAGACACCAAACAGTTCATAATGTCCGAAACCGGGTTCAAGGGCCGCCTTGACGGTGATGTCGGGCATGGCGTTGAAAGAATAGTTGGATGCGTTGGTACAAACGGTGACCGGGGCGCCGCTGGAGTTGAGGGAGGTAGTGCAAGCGGTGATGCCGGGATTGTAGAGTCCGGCGCCCACACCGCCACTGCCCAAGGCGAAATTGTTATTAGCATTGGTTGCGGTGAAGGTAGTCTGAGGATTTTCCAACGCCGCTGCCAGCCAGAAACGATTATTGAAGTTTTTGACCACGCGGGCGCCGTACTGCCGCGCAAAAGTGAAGCCGACAGTATAGTTCGGGTCGATGGTCATCGGCCTGGCCGTGCTTAGGTTGTCGATGCCCTTCCTGTTTTCCGTCAACAAAGTCCACATCTGCCCGGCAACGAAGGACCAGCCATTGTCAAACGCAGCCTGGCCCCATGCCTGCCGTTGACGCAGGAGGTAACTGTTCGTCTGGTTATTGTTTGAAGTAGTGCCAGCCGCAAGAAAGTCAGCTTCATAATAGCCGGTGAGCTTCATGCTGCGGATCTTGCCATCAGCTCGCATCGTGATTTGCGACTGACGGCCGGAACCAAAGAATTCAGAAACCCTGTTCGCGCCGCTGCCAGGCATGAAAATACTGTTAAAGGGAGTCGCATCCCCACCTGTTGCCCGACTGCGATACACGGATTCACCCGCCAGGAATCCGCCGGGAGTGATCGCGACTCCTTTGTAATGGATGGCGAGCGGGCTCTCCAGCTCTTTTACGCTCTTCTGGGTTTCCTGCACCGTCACCGCCGTGCTGGTGGAGGTTGCCTTGATATCGGCCACATCGCTCTTCAGCTGAACCACCGCCTGCTGCTGTTGGCTGGCCTCGGCTTGAGCGGCAGCGGCCTTGTTGGCAGCGTCGGCCGCGGCGGTCTGCGCCTGCTGCGAGCCCTGTTGCATCTGCTGCAGTAGCTGGTTGGTCTGCTGCAGTTGGTCGGACAGGGCCTTGATCTGTTCCTGTTGCGCCGCCACCGCGTCTTTCAAAGCCTGCACCTCCGCCGCGTCGGCGGGCTTGCTCGCTTTCTTCTTCGCTTTGGCCGTCGGTGCAGCTGTCTGCGCTTGTAACACAGACGCCAACAGCAAGACGATACCTAATTTAATAACGGCTTTCATTTTTCTCTCCTTTTGATCTCTGGATGTAATCAGCGCCACCGACCGGCTGACTCGGGCGTGCGCAAGTTGGCGTCTCACTTTCTTGACGTTTTTCGCCTTTCATTTGGCCCCGGTTATACACAATTATTCCCATCATCATACTAAGCAAACTTACGTTTACAGCAATTCCGCTGCCAGTTGCCTTGGTCCGCGAAATAACCCGGAAATCCAGACTTTTTCGCTGTTTGGACTGGCAAACAACCGTCTTTTATGGCTAGATCTGCGCAAAAGCTCTTCTTCTGCTCCTTGGAACATTTCCATTTTCAGTAGACAATCTCCGGATTGCCATAGGCGTCTAGTGGACCTCCTAGTGGACCTCTTTGATTGCGGCCTTCACCTTCTCCGCCACGCTCGGCGGTAGCGGCGCGTAACTGAGCTGGCTTGTCATCTTTTGACCATCGCTGACCATCCAGTTCAGAAAATCTGCGATGATCTGCCCTTTCTTCGGGTCCTTGGCCTGCACGGGAATTAAGAGCCACGTAAAGCTGGAAATGGGGTATGCCGTCTCGCCCGGCGCATTCGTGATAGAGACGCGAAAATCGGCGGGCATCGCTTTCACCGATGCCGCCGCTTCGGTTACTCCATCCAGCGAAGCTTTCACGAAATTGCCGGCGGCGTTCTTCATCGATCCGTACGTGATCTTATTTTCCACGGCATAGATCAGTTCCACGTAGCCGATCGATCCCTCCAACTGCCGAATTTGTCCGGCCACGCCCTCGTTACCTTTGCCACCCAAACCGACAGGCCACTTCGGCGAGGTTCCCTTCCCTACCGTCGATTCCCACTCTGTGCTGACCTTCGAGAGATAGTCGGTGAAAATAAAAGTAGTGCCGCTTCCATCCGAGCGGTGAACCACGATGATCGGTTTGTCGGGAAACTTGACGCTGGGATTGGCCTGAGTAATGGCCGGATCGTTCCACTTCTGAATCTTGCCCAGAAAGATACCCGCCAAAGCTTCTGGAGTAAACTTGACTTCGGCGCTAACCCCCGGGACGTTGTAAGCGGGCACGACCGCACCCAGCACGGTCGGAATGTGCAGGATCTTGACTTTGGCCTCGTTCAGTTGCTCGTCGGACATGGGACCATCGGTGGCTCCGAAATCGACCGTGCCGTTCAGCACCTGGCGAATGCCGCCGCCGCTGCCAATCGATTGGTAGTTGATCTGAACGTCGGGGTGCAGCTTGTTGTAGTCGCTGAACCACTTGGAATAAATCGGATACGGAAAAGTCGCCCCTGCTCCGTTCAATTGAGTCTGCCCTAAGGCCGGGAGAGCCAGCGCGAGACCGGCCAACAGCAGCGCGATGCGTTGTATCACTCGATGAGTCCCCTCGTGCTTAAATTAAACGCGCAATTTTGTTTTATGGGCGAAGCAACAGTTGTATTGGCGAAGTATTAAAGGAAGGTTACAGCGGGGTGAATTTTTGATGAACCCACTAGATTTCCCAAGTACTTAGAGGCTGCCGCTCTTGTCGAGTTTCGGTCGCGAGGCGGCATCTAAACCTGTGTTGGATTCGATCCACATTGCCGGTGGCCAACGAGCACAAATCCGCATCTTCTGGCAAACTGCTTGACGGTGAGGACGACCCCACTGTGAGCGATGATCATCGTGATGCACCCAGTTATGCGCCGGGCTGGCCCGGGATCGAACCGCGCTGGACTTCGAGCGCCAAGACCGGAGTAGGCACCGCGCTGAACCTCCACAGCAGGGTTTGGTTCACGCTGAGTCACGGTATTCTCAATGAAATCTATTTTCCCCGGGTGGACCAAGCCTGCACCCGCGACCTGGGCCTGATTGTCACCGACGGCCGTGGGTTCTTCTCCGAAGAAAAACGGCATTGTACCTTCCAAAACCTTCCGATCGAACCCGGAGTGCCGGTCTACGAACTGACCAATACATGCCAGCAGGGCCGGTACAGAATCGAGAAGGAGGTGCTGACCGATCCCCGGCGAAACGTGGTGTTGCAGAGGATTCGGTTCGTGCCAGGCCAGGGAAATCTGCGCGACTACCGCCTGTATGCGCTCCTGGCGTCGCACTTGGGTAATTTTGGATACGGCAATACCGGCTGGTTGGGCGATTACAAAGGAAAGCCGATGCTTTTTGCCCAGCGCGATTCCCTCGCGCTTGCCCTGGCCTGCTCCGCGCCGTTGCTAAAACGTTCTGTTGGATTTGCCGGCGTGTCGGACGGCTGGCAAGACCTGTCGCGAAATTTCCAGATGACATGGGAGTATGACCGCGCGGAGAACGGAAACGTCGCGCTCACCGCTGAAATTGACCTGGCCGCCTGTAACGGCGAGTTCATCCTCGCACTCGGTTTTGGCGGAAACTGGGCGTCAGCCGGCCAGCAAGCCCACTCGTCCCTGCTCACCCCTTACGAAACCACCCGCAAGGATTACGCCTTTCACTGGCAGGATTGGCAGCGGACGCTGAAGAAGCTCGACGGGAAGAAGCGCGAGAAAGACTTATACCGGGCCAGCGCGGCGGTATTGCGCTCGCACGAATCGAAGGACTTCCTCGGTGGAATCATCGCCAGCCTTTCCATTCCCTGGGGTTTCAACAAGGGCGACGAAGACCTGGGCGGTTACCATCTGGTCTGGCCGCGCGATCTGGTCGAGAATGCCGGCGGATTGCTGGCAGCGGGCGCTGACGACGACGCGCTGCGCGTGTTGCATTATCTTGAGGCCACTCAGGAGGCTGATGGACACTGGGCGCAGAACATGTGGTTGGACGGGCGACCGTACTGGAGCGGTTCGCAGATGGATGAAACCGCCCTTCCGATTCTGCTGTTCGATCTGCTGCGCCGCCAATCGCCCCGCAGGTTCGGTGAGAGCCAGCGCTGGTGGCCGATGGTGCGCAAAGCGGCGGCATTCATTGCGGCCAACGGTCCTGTCACGCAGCAAGACCGCTGGGAAGAAGACGGCGGCTATTCGCCGTTCACTGTGGCCGCCGAAGTCTCTGCCCTGCTCATTGCCGCCGATCTCGCGCAGTCGATGGACCAGGCCGAGTCCGCCGAGTTTCTGCGCCAGATGGCCGATACCTGGAACGACAATATCGAACGCTGGACTTATGCCGTGAACAGTGATCTCGCCCGGCAGGTCGGAGTTGAAGGCCACTACGTGCGCATCACGCCACCAGACGATGACGGAGCGGCCGCGCCCGTGCAGGGATTCGTTCCTATCAAGAATCGTGCCGTCGGCAGTTCAAATGCGTCGGCAGTCGAGATCGTCAGCCCGGATGCGCTCGCCCTGGTGCGCTTCGGGTTGCGCGCGCCCGACGATCCGCGAATGCTCAACACGATCAAGGTCATCGACGAACTGCTGCGCATAAATCTTCCGCAAGGTCCGGCGTGGTACCGATACAACGGCGACGGATACGGGGAACACGAGGATGGATCTCCGTTCGATGGTACGGGGATTGGCCGCCCATGGCCGCTGCTGGCGGGTGAACGAGCCCACTACGAGCTGGCCGCCGGACGCGCCGATTCCGCCGAGGCCTTGCTGGGCGTGATGGAAAGTTCGACCGGAGCAAGCCGCCTGATTCCCGAACAAGTCTGGGACACAACCGATATCCCGGAGCGTGAGCTGTTCGCCGGAAAAGGGTCGGGGTCGGCGTGCCCGCTGGTGTGGGCCCATTCGGAATACATCAAACTGCGCAGGTCCCTGGTCGACGGAAAGATCTTCGATCAGCCTCCACAAACGGTGGAACGCTATCTGACCAAGAAGACATCGGCGCAGTATTTCAACTGGCGCTTCAACAACAAGGCTCACACCATGCCGGGCGGGAAGAAGCTTCGGATTCTCTTGATGGAACCGGCCATGGTGCACTGGAGCTTGGACAACTGGCAAAGCAGTCAGGACAGCGACCCCGAGGAAAGCGGATGGAACCTTCAGCACGTCGATCTGCCGACGGAAACTCTCTCCGCAGGTCGCCAAGTATTTTTCACGTTCTACTGGAAAAATACCGCGCGGTGGGAAGGGCGCGATTACCAGGTCACTGTCGAGTAGCATTGCTGCAGAGCCTGGTGACACTGCTACACTTTCCACACTTCCGAATTTACTTCGAGGCGCCATGCGCATTCTTAGCCCGTTTGTTATGGTCGTACTTATGAGCGTTCTTGTGGCATCCCAGACTCCGCCCGTACCCCAAGCCATCACTGACCCGAAACAGATTGCGTCCAAGCCCGATGCCCGGGTGGAGAAGAGTCTTTCGATTGAGAAGCTTTACACGACGCGCCAGGTGGGCGGTTCGACCTGGTCGCCGGATGGGAAGACGGTCGCCTTTGTCAGCAATCTGAGTGGGCGCAATAATCTTTGGCTCGTGCCCTCCGAAGGTGGATGGCCGACGCAACTTACGGTGAGCGATCAGCGCCAGACCAGCCCGACTTGGTCACCGGACGGCAAGTGGATCGCCTATATGTCCGATTACGACGGTGACGAGCAATGGGATATTTTCCTGGTGTCGCCCAAAACCGGACAGGTCGTGAACCTGACTAACACCCGCGAGATCGCGGAGGAAAGTCCTACCTGGTCGCATGATGGGCGATATCTCGCCTACATGGTCAAACCTAAGACGTCGTCTGTGTTCGAGATTGACGTTTACGACACGCTCATGCGCGAAGTGAAGCACCTGACCACGAGAACCGACAAAGACCGCATGAACGTCGCGCCCATATGGTCGGCGGACGGTGAGTTCATCGTCTACACGCAGGAGCAATCGAAAGGGACGGACTCGAATGTGTTTCTGGTCGAGGTAGCCAGCGCGCAAAGCACGCTGCTGACGCCGCATAACGGTGAACACACTTACTCGGCTAATGACGTTTCGCCCGATGGCAAAAACGTTCTGATCACCTCCAATGCCGGCGATGGCTACGACAACGTCGGCTTGCTTGAAATCGCGAGCAAAAAAATCCGCTGGCTTACGAACGATAAGTGGGAGGTTTCTGGTGAGAGCTTTTCTCCCGATGGCAAGTTTCTGACATACACCGCAAATATAGATGGCAACACCGACATCTACCTGTATGACATGGCATCCGGAAAGGTGCGCGCTCTGCCCCTGCCCAAAGGGGTGAACCATACTGCTGGCAGGACCTCGCCCTTCAGTCGCGACAGTTCGCGGTTGCTTTATTACCACACCGGCCCGACCGCTCCCGGCGATTTATGGGTGTACAACTTGGCGGACGGCAAATCGCTGCAACTTACATACTCGCTGGTGGGCGGCGTGCGATCCGAGGACATGGTCGAACCTTACCTTGTTCACTATCCCAGCAAAGATGGTAGGTGGACGATCTCCGCGTTCGTCTATGTGCCCTATAACCTGCCGCGCAACGGCGAGCATCCCGCGATTGTGTATGTTCACGGCGGTCCCACGGCGCAGACGATGAACACGTTCAATCGTTTCGTACAGTACATGGCCAACCAGGGCTACATTGTGATCGCTCCCAACTATCGGGGATCGACTGGGTACGGAAAAGAATTCCAGCAGGCGAATCTTTTCGATATGGGCGGCGGCGATTTGCAGGATGTGCTCGCGGCCGCCGACTGGATCAAACAGACTGGCTACGTGGACGCCAAGAAGCTCATTCTGATGGGTGCGAGCTACGGCGGTTACTTGACGACGATGGGCGTCACCAAGGCTCCCGAAGTGTGGGCGGCGGGCGTTCCGATTGTGCCTTTTGTGAACTGGTTCACCGAGATTCAGAATGAAGACCCGGTGCTGCAGCAGTCGGACCTTGCGACCATGGGCGATCTGGTGAAGAACAAGGCGCTGTACGAAGATCGTTCGCCTATCAACTTCGTGGACAGGATCAAGGCGCCGTTATATTTGCTGGCGGGAGGAAACGATCCGCGCTGTCCCAAGGAAGAAGCGCAGCAGGTGGTGGACGCGGTCAAGAAGCGCAACGGCGTGGTCGAATACAAAGTCTATGAGAATGAAGGCCACGGCTTCGCTCGGGTTGAAAATCAGATCGACGCTTACAAGCGCGTGGCGGACTTCCTAAAAGCGCACGTTCCGCCGGCGGATTGCAGTTGTTCGCTGAATGAGTAAGGCGGTTCTTTGTTCTCAGTTCTCAGTTGCGTCACCCGCCATGTTGCAAGCGGTGCTTCGGCAATGCCCAGGATATTTTTGCCCTTGACAGAGCCTTCACTCTTATCGAGGGGCACCCGGCAGTTATTTCGTCTCCACCTCAACGATGTGGGCCAACCGGCGGGTAAGAATTCAGAAATTTGTGGGGGGTACCCCCCTCCCCCTAAAATGAGTTAAGTCGATGATAGTAAAGTAGTTACATGTAACGTGTTACAACGACAGGACTTAGCATTGAAGTTTGATGTTTGGCGTGCACTTGCGAGCGTGCTGACTGGGGCCATATGTTGGACATTTGTTGTCAAAGAGCATATGAAAAGTTTGAGGCCGGAAACGCGTTCGTCTCTGGAGACTGGCGCAGTTCTCGATGGTGCACTGTCGAGGTATCTTCGCATCGATTGGGGTGCAAGTCTGTGATGAGGGTACGAGAAAAATGTGATGAAAAAAGTTGGGAGGAAGGCAGTGGTTGGGGCGTCGGAGCGGTGACGCGGCGCGGTGCCCGATGGTGACGAAAGAGGAGAGCCCGTCGGTGCCGATCACCCTCCACCCAGGTTAGCGCCCAAAGAACGGACGCGAACCTGGGGCACCGGGTTGAGCCGCTCTGCGATCTACGGACGCGCCCGTTCTGCGTGGCGCTTTTTTGCTGCTTCCAGGCGCAGCATCAGCATGTAGAGGACGATCCCCACGTTGATCACGATTACCAATAATCGAAACCAGTCTGGGCGCCGCAGCAGGTCGGCTGCTTCGAAGGGGATGTAGATGGCGCCGGAGGCGAACGCCAGCCATTCCGCCCAGGGACGGACGAACCACAATCCGTATGCCTCTATGAATCGAAGCGTCACGTAGACAGCGGCCACGGTGGCGATCTTCCACAGGCGCACGTCGCTGACCCGGTGCATGAGGGCGACGAAGACGCCGAGGAAGTGGAGGTGATGCGGACTCACGTGAAGAAATTCCAGGAAGCTATCGGTCACTCCCCAGATATTTTTGTGGCGCATGGAGAACACGCCGAGGCCCGCCAGCACTACGACGATCCCTTTCGTAAACTCGAAGGTGGCGACGGTGCGCACGCCTTTGATGTGTTCGGGATCGTGGATGGTGGGGTGCATGGCGACGAATCCTTGACGCGGATTCATTCTAAAGCGTGGCCGCTAAAGAGTGGGACTCGGTCGTCCCTCCGGGACTTGATCGATTCTCTCCACTTTTCCCAGCGCTGAAGCGCTGGGCTAAGCTCGGACGCCCCTCCGGGGCTGGATTCTGCTGATACGGAGCTTCTCCTCTCAACTTTGCTGGCGGACGCTGGCTCGCAACTCCTCTACTATCTCCAGCGCGGCTTTGTGGGCGGCTTCACTCTGGTTGACTTCGAAGGAGATCGCTCCTACGCGGGCGTGGCCTCCGCCACCATAGCGCTCGCAGACCCGGGCTAGATTGACGGTGGGCTCGCGTTTTGACCAGGGGTTCGACCCGACCGAAACCTTCACCCGGAATGAACTCTTGCTGAGGCCGACGCTGTAGACGGAATCGGGATGCAGATAGTAGGGGATGAACTTGTTGTAGCCTTCCTGGTCGAGGTCGGTGATGTCAAAAAAAATTGTGCCGTCTTTTTCTTTCGTGCGCTGGCGCAAAATCTCGATGGAACGCTGGTGGCGTTCGAGCAGCGGCGGCAGGACGGCGGCTACGAATGGCTCCTCCAGAATGCTGGCGAGCGGATGGTAGGCGAGCAGTGGAATCACGTTCTTGACGAAGTTCCGATCGCTGGAAGCTTCGATGGCCATGGTCAGCTTCATGGCCGGAGCTTGCATTTCCACCGCCGACTTCGCGTCTTCGTAGAGGGCGCCGTCGACGATGTCGGTCCAGCGGACGAGTTCCGCCACCGGGTGGGGATCGAAGCCGAAGCGCTCTTTGGCGATCATGGCAATAAAACTGGTGCAGGATTTGAAATCCGGATCGTAGAACTTGCGGTTGCTCTGGTCCTGCTCGAAGTGGGCGGCATCGGCGGGGGAAAGAAAAGCGCTTTCGTGGTGATCGAACCACCAGGTGATTTTGGGCGAGCTGGAATACTTGAAATCGACGATGGCATTCTCGTCGCCGTCGAACTGCTTCTCGTCGAAAAGAGAGCCGGCGCGATGCAGCAGGCCGGAGTAGA
>JBEKWX010000057.1:0-13325 GCA_049512675.1 Terriglobales bacterium
AAACAATTTCGCGATCAGCCCATCGCGTCGCATCAACTGGTGCAGGAGAAACTTGCCTGGATGATCAGCGAGATCACGAAGGCGCAGTTACTCGTGCTGCAAGTCGGCCGGTTGAAAGACGCTGGCAAAGTGCGGCAGCAGCACATCTCGATGGCGAAGAGAAACAACGTGTGGATGGCGCTCGAGTGCGCCCGGATGTCGCGAGATATTCTGGGGGCGAACGGCGTGGCCGACGATTACCCCATCATGCGCCACCTGATGAACCTGGAATCGGTGAAGACGTACGAGGGCACGCATGATATCCACGCGCTGATTATTGGGGCCAGCGTGACGGGGATCGACGCGTTCTAGTGACACCGTTAGAGTAGAGAAATGTTGTTCACTCCGTTGCAGACTGACCGACTGACGCTGCGCCCCTACTCGCTCTCGGATATTCCGGCGCTTCTGCCACTGATTGGCGCTCGCGAAGTGGCGGCGACCACGCTCCGAATTCCGCATCCCTACACCGACTCTGACGCTCGGAACTTCATCGCCGGCACGCAGGAGAGTCTGCTGGGCGGCAGCGAACTGCGGCTAGGCATCGTCTGGCGCGAGAGTGGCGCACTCTGCGGCGGTGTGGGACTGCGGATCGAGGCCGACCATCGCCGTGCTGAACTCGGCTACTGGATTGGTGTGCCTTACTGGGGCAAAGGCTATGCCACGGAAGCTTCCCGGGCCCTGGTGGATTATGGGTTCGGGACTCTGGGGCTGCGCCGGATCTTTGCCAGCCATTTCGCCAACAACCCTGCCTCGGCAAGAGTCTTGAGAAAAATCGGCATGCGCCACGAAGGAAGCCTGCGCGCTCACGTGTTGAAGTGGGGAGAGTTCATCGACCTCGAAATGTATGGAATGGTGGGGTCCGACGTGGAGCGCACGCTGAATACGTCCTTGCAGGTTACGGAAAAAGTCCGGCGTCGATACCCCACCCCTAAAGGGGCATTTGATTTTCGATGAACTTACTGCATCGCTAAAGCGATGCCCTGATACGGAGCCCGAGTTTTTCCGCTCCCGGTTTTTCCGCTTCCGTGTTTCTCGCAGCCTGCCACTTCGTTTACGCAACGTTCGTCTCGGAAGGGGTGCCCATTCAGCCGTAGAGTTCCGTCAGCAACTCGCACGCCCGGCGTATGTGCGGAATCACTATGCTGCCGCCTATCACCAGCGCCACGTTGATGGCTTCTTCCTCCTCGCCGCGGGTCACGCCGAGACGATAGGACTGAATCGCGTGGTAGCAGATGCAATCGTCGCAACGCAAACAGGCGGAGGCAGCCAGCCCCATTAATTCCTTGTATTTCGCGGGCAGAGCGCCTTCGAGGTAGGTGTTGTGATCGAGCATGTAGAAGCGTTTGACGAGGAGGTTGTCGGCTTTGTGGACATTTTCGTTCAGACGGGTGCGGTTGTCCAGAAAACGCCGTGCGAGTTCGCTCTTTTCTGCAACCT
The DNA here is from genome assembly GCA_049512675.1 of Terriglobales bacterium. Lineage (GTDB taxonomy): Bacteria > Acidobacteriota > Terriglobia > Terriglobales > Acidobacteriaceae > Acidiflorens. Next base: position 1,477 of record JBEKWX010000057.1, read on the forward strand.
GCTTCTCGGAGAAGAGATAGGCAGGTTCCTTGCGGTTCTTTGTCGCTGCCGCAGCGGTCGTGGGTTCAGGGGTCGTGGGTTCAGTGGACCCGGGTTCAGTGGACACGGGTTCAGTGGGCATGGGTTCGGAGGTCATGAGGGAAGATTAGCAGACGGTTTGCCACCTTGTGATGCTTGCACTTCCATCTCCGCTCCGAAGGGACTATATTCCAAGGTCGCATTTATTTTGGAGGAATTTATGGCCACTCAAACCCGTACCGAACCGCACGCCAAGAATTTTGGGGAAAACATTGAGAGCGATCTGGCGCTGGAGTTCTTGCGCGTGGTGGAGATCGCGGCTATCGAGTCGGCGCGCACCATGGGGCAAGGGGACCGTCCGCTGAGCGACCAGGCGGCGACGGAGGCCATGCGCAAGACGATGGACACGGTCCCGATGCGCGGCACGATCGTGATCGGCGAGGGCGAGCGCGACGACGCGCCCATGCTTTATATCGGCGAGCAGGTGGGCGGAACGTATCAGGACGGGCGCGAGGTTCCACAAATCGACATCGCGGTCGATCCGCTGGAAGGCACGAACCTGTGCGCCACCGGAGCGCCGGGAGCGATCACGGTGCTGGCGGCTTCGGAAAAAGGGGGGTTGCTGCACGCTCCCGACTGCTACATGGAAAAAATCGTGGTGGGGCCGTCGTGCAAAAACGCGGTGGAACTGGACGCTCCGGTTTCCGTGAACCTGAAAAATATCGCGCGGCGACTGCATCGCGGCGTGGAGGACCTGGTGGTGGTGGTGCTCGACCGTCCGCGGCACGAGAAACTGATCGCCGATATCCGGAAGGCGGGCGCGCGCATCAAGCTGATTGGCGACGGCGATCTCTCGGCGGGCATTGCCGCGGCGGTGATCGGAACCGGTGTGCATGCGGTCATGGGATCGGGCGGCGCACCGGAAGGCGTGATTACGGCGGCCGCGATCCGCTGTTTGAACGGATACATGCAGGGGCGGCTGATCATCGACAAGCCAGAACTGGAAGAGCGCATTGCGAAGATGGGGATTAAAGACAAGAACAAAATTTACGAAGCGGAGGACCTGGCTCCGGGGAAACAGTTGATCTTCGCTGCGACGGGCGTGACCGAAGGGGCGCTGCTGAAAGGCGTCCGCTTCTTTGGCGAGGGGACTCGGACTTCTTCGGTGATTCTGACTTTGAGGACAGGACGGGCGCGATTTATTGACAGCATTCACCTGGATAAGGGGCCGGACGTCAAGGTGAGGTTCGCGTAGGGCAGCTGTCAGCTCTCGGCTCTCAGCTCTCAGCTCTCAGTAAGACCTTGGGCTTCTTTGTCGCAACTTGCACGGTTGGCAAGGATTGCCAATGTGTGGGTACCCCACTCCCCCCTATCTTGTGGAATCATAGGGTTAGGAGGAAATCACCGCTAGATCTCTGAATTTAAAGGACTTATAACTAAAATCTTTGAGAACCAACGACTTAGCGGTGATCTGGTGCGCTTGGTTGTCAAAGAGCTTCCCAAAATGGGACTTTGGCGGATTCGATGGCCGTCTCTGGAGACGGGCACACGTGTGGATTCTCCGAACTGATTGTCATTGTCGCGCATGGCGGGTTGGGTGTCAGTGATGGCGCACACGGGTAATTTGTGATGAAAAATCAGTACCCAGTAGCCAGTACTCAGTACCCAGTGGGCTGCGAAGTCTTCGTTGTATTCAGGTTCCCTCATGTCGCCACCTTACATCGCGCGGGCAAATACATAGGTCCTTCGCTTCGCTCAGGATGACAAATCGGTAATGTGGCTCCTGAGTATTCCGCCGAAAGTGCCAGCGGGTCGTCCGGCTTGCCCTTATTAAGGGTTTCCCTTATTATGGGTACATGAATATCACGCTTTCGCTGGATGATGATCTGGTCAGGGAAGTCCGGAAGATTGCGGTCGAGCGCGATACTACGCTGACCGGACTGGTGCGCGCGCATCTGCAAGAACTGGCCGCTGAGCATGCAAAATCCGGGCGCAAGCGCCGGGAGTTGGAGGCGCTTCGAGAAAGCTTCGAAAAGTATCAGTTCAACATGGGGAAGCGCACCTGGAAACGAGAAGACCTGCATGAGCGGCGCTGACTTTCTCGATACCAACGTGTTCGTATACGCGTATCAGCTCAATGATCGCGAGAAACAGCGAGTCGCGCAAGGACTGGTGGAGGCTGCGGTCGCGGGGAAGTTTGTGATTTCAGTGCAGGTCTTGTCTGAATTTGCATCCACGTTGCTTCACAAAGCTTCGCCATTGGCGACTCCCGACGCTGTGACCGCCATCCTGGACAAGCTTTCGGCGATCAAGCAGGTTGTATCCGATGGGGAACTCGTTCGGCGGGCGGTCGAAGCACGCCGCGCCTACGGAATCCATCTCTATGATGGAATGATCGTCGCTGCGGCCGAACGCGGTGGTTGCGCGCGAATCCTATCGGAAGATCTCAATGCGGGGCAGAAATATTTCGGCGTCGTGGTGGCCAATCCGTTCGCTTGATCTCGACCGTACACCTGAGACCTTCGTTCCCCTGCTACAATCGCTAGCTCCATGATTCAAGGGAACTTCCTGCTCGACAGAAACGTACTTCTGTTGTGGTGTTAGAGGCGGGCTCACGGTCGGGGGACGGCCCCTAAAGGGGGCATCCGATTTAGAGAACTAACGGTATCGCTGAAGCGATACTCTGATACGAAGCCCGAGTTTTTCCGCAAGCTGTAAAGCGATGCCCCGATACGAAGCGCGCTGCGGTTGGCGGCGCGGCCGAGCTTTGCTCGGCTTGGACGGGGCGGAGCCCCGTCACCACACGAGCTAGAGCGCAGTTTACGGAGACGGTCTTGGAAGAAGCCCAGGTTGTCGGATTGCTGGTCCGTCGCTGCGTTGGGGGCGATGCTGCGGCTTGGGAAGAGATTGTCGAGCGCTATCACCGGCGGATTTTTAACGTCTGCTACCGGTTTGCCGGGGATTCGGACAACGCTCAGGACCTCACTCAGGAGGTCTTCATCAAGATGTATCGGACTTTGAACACCTATGACTCGGGTAAGGGGGCGTTTATGACCTGGGTCACCACCATTACCCGCAACCTGCTGGTCGATCACTTCCGGAAGTCCAAGGGCGACCGGATCACGGATTCTTTGGACTCGGCGCCTTCCGGGCGGGAGGATGCCCAGCCGCTTAGCGAGCAGATCGCGGACCGGGGGCTGGCTCCCGATGCGGCGGTGCAACACCGGGAAACTCGGGAAATGGTGCATTTGGCTTTGCAGAAACTGTCTCCGGAACTGCGGGAGGCGGTGATTCTGAGGGATTTACAGGACATGGACTATCGGGAAATCGCTACGGCTTTGAGGGTCCCGGAGGGGACCGTCAAGTCACGAATTAACCGGGGACGAGCGGAACTTGCGCGCCTCCTACAACGTACTTATAGGCAGGTGATCTGATGCCAGAGGAAACCAAGCACGGGGTCGAGTGCGCGGAGTTCGAAGCGCTGCTTAGCGAGGCTTTGGACGGGCAGTTGAGCGCGGCTCGCAAGGAGAGCTTCGAGGTTCACCGGCGGGTATGCGGGGTTTGCGGTCCGCTGTTCGCGGAGGCGCAGGCGGGGCAGAAGTGGCTGCGGTCGCTCGAGGCAGTCGAGCCTCCGGCTGATCTGGTCCGCAACATTCTGACGGCTACGAGTGGGGTGGTTAGCCGGCGAGCGCTGACGGCGACTGCCGACGGCAGGACGACTCCTTTCGGCGAGCGGGTGCGGGAACGGTGGGATGCCTTCTCCGCTTCTTTCTTCAGACCGGCGGCGGCCTTTGTGCGGCAGCCGCGGTTTGTGATGTCGTTTGGGATGATCTTCTTCTCGTTTTCGCTGGCGCTGAACGCAGCGGGCGTGAAGGCGAAGGACGTGGCGAGGGTCGACCTGCGGCCAGCCGCCTTGCGGCATGCGTATAATGGGGCGCAGATCTGGGTGGTGAAGCACTATGAAAATGTCCGGTTCGTGTACGAGATCGAATCGAAGCTGCGCGAGCTGAAGCGGGCCAACCCTCCCGCCGAACCGCTCCCTGCAGAACCGAAAGAGAATCGCAAGAACAATACCAGTGGGCAACCAGAGCAAAGACAGGATCGCAACTACTCCCAGGAATACAACCAGCCGGTTTTAGCCGCGCTCAGGGATGTTTCACCTGCGGTGACGGCGACCACAAATCGGAGGTTTGTATGAACTGCGCCAATCATGCTGATGCGCCAGCAGTGGCCTATTGCCGCACTTGCGGAAAGGCACTGTGCGCGAACTGTACACGTCCCGTGCGGGGCGTGATCTATTGCGAGGACTGCCTGGGCGCGAAGATGGAAGGGGTTGCGACGGGAGCGGCGGGATTTGTTCCCGGCGGCTCCGGTTCGACGACATTCTCAGCGGCGCCGGGGCAGGCGCCTCCTCCACCGCCTCATACTGGAGGCAGTGGCCCCAACCCGGCCGTGGCCGGAATTCTTGCCGGATTTTTTCCCTTTGGCGTGGGCGCGGTTTACACCGGGCAATATGCCAAGGGACTGGCGCATCTGGCCATCTTTGGTGTGCTGATTGCGGGGATTAGCGCCGGCGACAGCGGGCACAGCGAAGCTCTCGGGGTTATCTGCGGCATCGCGGTCAGCTTCTTCTACATTTACCAGATTGTCGACGCGGTGCGTTCGGCGCATGCCATTCAAGCCGGCCTGCCGCCTCCCGATCCTTACGGTCTGGCGGCAACTTTTAGCGGCGGGACGAGGATCGAGACCAGCAGAATTCCGATGGGTGCGATCGTACTTATTTTGCTGGGCGTGCTCTTCCTGCTGCACACCATGGGCCTGGGTGAATTCGGACTGGATCGTTTCTGGCCGTTGATTTTGATCTTTATCGGCGGCTGGATGTTCTTGCGCAACTGGGGCACTGTGAGTTCGCATGCTCCGGACTGTCAATGTTCGCGCTGCCAGACACGACGGATGATCGGCCCCAAGCTGGCTTTTACTATGTGCCAATGTGCGCGCTGCCGAATGCGGCGGATTTCGGGGCCGGTGATACTTATTACTATCGGCGTCTTGTTCCTGCTGAGCAATTTGCACGAGTCCGGCCTTGGCTTTCACCGCACCTGGCCGGTGATTCTGCTGGTGGTGGGAGCTTTGAAATTGCTGCAGGGAAGCGCATCGGTGGAGGGACACATTCCGTTCACGGGGTTTGGCGCCAAGCCGCCAATTGCAGGCGGGCCGATTCCGCCCGCGCCGCCGATTCCGCCGATTCCGCCTGTACCGCCAACTGGTGAGGTGAACCGTGGCTAGCCCAATGATGCCGCCGCCGATTCCGCGTCCTCCACATCGTTCGATTGCCGGTCCGGTCGTGCTGATCGTGATGGGGATCCTGTTCCTGATGGGGACGATGGGGATGATGGACATCCATCACCTGGGAAGGCTGTTTGCGCGCTACTGGCCGGCCCTGCTGATCCTGTGGGGCGCGCTGAAGCTGATCGAATACGAACAGGCCAAGCGCTACGGCCAGCCGGTGCGCGGCATTGGGGTCGGTGGGGTTTTCCTGCTGCTGTTCCTGATCATTGCGGGACTGATTGCAACCCAGGCTTCGCGTGTGGACTGGAAGAACCTTGGCGAGCACATCCAGCTTGGGGATGATGAAGGTATCGACGAAATTTTTGGCGGGTCCTCGTTCGACTACAGCGGCGAACTGAGCAGCGCGCTGCCGGCGGCGGGGAACAGCCTGCACGTCGATAGTTTGTACGTCAATGACGATCGCGGCACGATTACGGTCAATGTGTCGGACGACAAAAAGGTGAAGGTCTCCTGGCGCAAGAAAATTCACGCTGAAAATCAGCAGGACGCCGACCGCTACAACGCCAAGACTGCCCCTTCGATTACCCAGGGGGATAAGGTGCTCATGCTGAACGGCAATACCCAGGGCGCGGGCGCCAAGGGCGTGACCATCGACATGGATATTTATGTGCCGGTGAACACCGCTCTGGTAATCAACTCGGGCCGAGGCGGCGTGACCATCGCGGGCATGGCCAGCAACGTTGATGTTAACCACCATCGCGGAGAAGTCAACATCAACGACCACACCGGGAACATCTCGCTGGACATGGAGAGTGGCTCGGTCCGGGTGGGGCATGTGAAGGGGGACGTGACCGTTCAGGGCGCGGCGCGTGAAGTGGCGGTGGAAGATGTGGATGGCGCGGTGCACGTGAATGGAGACTTTCAGGAAACTCGGCTGGTTCGAGTCAGCAAGACGGTGGGCTTCCGCTCGGCGCGCACGGACATGGAATTTTCGCGCCTGGATGGCAGGATGGATCTGGATTCTGGCGACCTGCGCGCCGATTCGCTGAGCGGACCGATGCGCCTGAAGACCCGCTCGAAGGACATAACGCTCGACGGCTTTTCGGGCGACCTGCGCCTGGAAGACACCAACGGGATGGTCTCGGTCGGGCTGTACAAGCCGGGGAATATCGAGATCGACAACCGCCGGGGCGACGTGCAGGTTTCGATTCCGCCGAATACGGCGATCAAAGTTGAGGCGCGAACGCACGAAGGAGAGATCACGAGCGACTTCGACGAGATCAAAGTAGACAATAAAGACAGACAATCAAGCGCCAGCGGTTCGATCGGAACGAACGGTCCGCGGCTGGTGATGAACTGCGACAAGGGAACGATTGAGATCCGCAAAGGGACGGTTGCAGTTGTGGCTCCGGCGCCGCCGATCCCGCCGGCCACGCCAGCGAATCCAAGCAAGCCAGCGAAGGCGCTGCGGGCTCCGAAAGCGAAGCCGGTGGAGAGTGAGAATTAGGAGGGCGGCTTTTCGCTTCTAGCTTTTGGCTCTTGGCTTTTGGCTCTTCGCTTCGCTCACAGTCAGGTTGAGTGAAAAGCGCTTGCTTCAACAATCCGGCAGAATCTCGCCGGACTTCTGACGGTCGCGCTGGATTGGCAGCCGGGTTACTGGGCCGGCCGTGGACTTAGTGCGGCCGCAGAGGCGGCGGTGCTTGCCAATTCTCGCGGCGGCCGCGCCAGCAGTCGCTGCAGAAGCACCTGATCGCTTTCAACATCAGCGTGCGCCGTCTTTCGGGCGGCGGCGGGTTTCAACTCCTCGCGCAAGCGTGCCTTCACGAGGCCTGCGGCAAACTCGAAGCCCTCGGGAACGCTCAGAATGTTGGCTCGCGCAATGCCCACGGGCGTGACCTCGTCACCCAGGCGTACCTTTAGCGTGGGCCCTCCGGAAGCGTCGAGGGCTGGCTCGGCGCCGGCCGGCAGGAACACCCAGCCGGGAGCATCGGCGGCAGCGTTTTCAGAAGACGCCGTGCGAAGTAGTTCCTGCAGTTGGTCCTTGGCGGCGCGGCGATCCGTGCGCGTGAGGGGCGCATCCAACTGCTGCCTGGAATCGAGGATCAGCGCGTTCCGGGACGGGTTGAAGCGCCCGTGTCCCACATACCCCGCGATCAGAGCGCCCGCGATGTAGGGGTGTATCGCGAACAGCGGCAGCATGTATTTCTTCGCCGCCAGGGCGCACTCCGTCACGGTGTGGGCGGGTTTGGAGCGCGGGACCGTGCCTGGAACTTGCGGAATTACGTAGCCCGATGGCCGCGAGGTCCGCAGCTCGGGATGACGCCGAGCGTAGGAGGAAAGCGTTGCGGCCAGCTGTTTCGGCGTGGTGACGCCGAGGTCGGCGACGATGCTGCGATGCACGGCGTGGGGATGGTAGAAATCGATGATGCCGCGCGCGAAGTCAGCGCAGTTGGCCGTAACCAGCGTCCAGCGCTGGCGGTTGGGCCGGTTGTTGAGCTTGCGAATCAGCGCCGCGTCCTGCGCGGGGGTGGTCGCAATCTCAAAGGCGTAGATGGTGCGGATATAGGAGGCCCCGATCAACTCGTACCAGACGCCACCGGGCGTGCCGCCATCGGGAAGGTCGGGAACGAGCGATTCCAGGTGATCGCGCCGGTAGCGGTCGCGCATAAACGCAAGCAGCTTGGCGTCGACAAAGAGCGGGACGTCTTCCTGTTTTTCTACGGCATACAGATAAGGGATGAGAGGAATTGCGATCCAGTCGTAACCCGCGATACTGCGGTAACGGCTGATGACGACTCCGGTTTCGCCCGGCGCACAGAGGCGCAGGACGACCGGGGAGGTAGCGCAGACGCCGCTCAGGTAAACCGAGGCGTGGCCTGTGCCGGCTAGAGCGCCATCGTAACCGTAGGGCTCTCCCAGGAACAGCGTTGCATCAGCCCGCGCGCGGGGGATCGAGCACAAGCAGAAAAGCAGAATGGCACTCAGCTTCCTCAGTCTCAAAATAGCCTCTAGACCCGCCGCGCGCCCTTCCTTATATAGATGCGTATTCTAATTCAGAGGCTGGCTCTAAGGCTGGCTTTTTCGTTGCTACGCTTTATCGAAAAAATTTGTCAGTGCTGTTTGGCTGAGGAACTGGCGGCCAGCTCGCGGAAGAGGCCGAGCAAGGCGGATGCGGCTTTCTGATCGGAGAGGTTTTCTAACGCCACGGTGGCGGTGAAGTGCGGGGAGGTAGAGTTGAAGCGGACACCCTCAAAATCCTTGTCGCGCCAGGAGGCCAGCGCGTTCACCACCGGATTGAGTTCGACGGGCCAGTCTTCCTTGGTGGTGAGAATGACCGGGCCGGGGCGGCTGATGGTCCAGTTGCGAGTGCTGGTCGATTTTTTCGCGCCCGAGCGACCCGACCAGCGATGACGGATGACGTCGAGGTGAAAGCCCGGGGGAAATCCCATGTCGGCTTCGAACGTGAGCGTTTCCTGCTCCTGGCGATAACGGCTCAGGGCCCACTGCACCGGGATCGGACGCGGCAAGAGGCTAATGGTGAGGCGGACATCCTCAAACCAGCGTGAGGAAAGATGAAGAGTTGCCCTCAACCGCGAACTGTTGGCTTGCCATCGCAGATCGGCGATGCGGCCTTTTCCGAGGCACGCCGCCTGGACCCAGTGCAGCACGTTGCCGGCACGCTTCCGGTTGTAACGGACGAACCAGGCATACCAGAATAAAGAGAGAGCGAGCGCTGCGACTACGTCGATGAGAAGGAAACGCCCCACGTTGCCTCGTGGAAGAAATCGTACTTCTTACGGATGCAACTGCGCAAGGGGGTGTGAGGAAAAAAAGCTGCGGACCGCGGGCTAGTCTTTCCCGCTGCTTTCTCCGCTACCTTTTCCGCTGCTTTTTTCCGCTGCTTTTTCGCGCGCGCCACGCTCCTTCTGCAATCCCGCTACAATAGCGGCGTGCCGTTCCGAATCCGACAATTCGAGAAAGCCGATTTGGACACGTTGTGGCGCATTGACCAGGCTTGCTTCGATCCGCAATTGGCGTACTCGCGAATGGAACTGGCCTTGTATATGCGCCGGCCGGGGTCGTTTACCCTGGTGGCCGAGGGCGAAGGCGGCGAGGTTCCGGGCAACGGCCAAGGGCCGGCGTCGATTCTAGGGTTCATCGTGGCGGAGATTCGGCGCAAGAGCGGGCACATCATTACCATCGATGTGGTCGCGGAGGCGCGGCGGGCGGGGGTGGGCTCGGCTTTGCTTCTGGCGGCGGAAGAACAGTTGCTGCGGGCGGGAGCGGTCGCAGTGGCGCTGGAGACGCCGGTAAATAATGCCGCCGCGATTCGGTTCTACAAGCAGAAAGGGTATTTCGTCGAGAAGACGGTCGGCGGGTACTATTCGAACCAGATGGATGCGCTGGTTATGACGAAAGAGCTGGGCCGTTCGGTGGCGGGATGATTTGCGGAGAGAGTTGGGTCGTCCCTCCGGGACTCGAATCGCTTTTTCCCAATCTTCCCAGCGCTGAAGCGCTGGGCTAAGGTCGGTCGCCCCTTCGGGGCTGGATTCTAGTAGGGCTGCGGGTTGCCGTGTCTACCGACGCAGGGTGAGACTGGGCAAGCCCCGTCTCTACGGCAAAGAAGGAAATGGATTGATGAAGATTGCTATCCAGGGAGAGCTTGGCTCTTTCAGCCACGAAGCGGCGCAAGCGATGTTGCCGCGGGCGACGGTGGTGCCGTGCGCGCGTTCGCTCGAGGTGTTTGACCGGGTCAAGCTTGGATCAGTGGACGGGGCGGTGATTCCGATCGAGAACTCGCTGGCGGGGTCGGTCGCGGAACACTTCGATCTGTTGCTGGGGCGCGAGGTTCACATTGTGCGCGAGTTCCGGCTACGCATCGTTCACAACCTGATCGCGCTGCCGGGCACCAAGTTCGGAGACGTGCGGCGCGTGTTCTCGCATCCGGTGGCGCTTGATCAGTGCCGCGACCTGTTTGCCAAGAATTCGAGGCTGGAGCCGGTGCCGTTCTACGACACGGCGGGAAGCGTGAAGCATGTGGTGACGGAGAGCTTACGCGATGCCGCGGGCATTGCCAGCCGGCGGGCCGCCGAAGTGTATGCGGGAAAAATTCTGAAGGCCGGAATTGAGGATGACAAGAAGAACTTCACGCGCTTCTTTCTGATTAGGCGGGGAAAGCCGCGGGCGGTGCGGAATGCGGATAAGACTTCGCTGGCGTTCAGCGTGAAGAATATTCCGGGGGCGCTGTTCAAGGCGCTCAGTGTGTTCGCGCTGCGCGACATCAGTTTGAGCAAGATCGAGTCGCGGCCCCTGCGCGGGCGTCCGTGGGAATACGTGTTTTTTGTGGATTTGCTGCGCGGCGACGATGAAGACTCGCGCAATGCTTTGCGGCATCTCGGCGAAATCTCGGACCTGGTGAAGGTGCTGGGGATCTATCCGGAAGCTTGAGGCATCGGTAGAGATGCGGCTGAAGATTGTGGACGTGCAGTGATGTGGATGGGCCCTACGACATTCATCACAACGTGCTGTGAGGGATCGCATTGCACATTTCCCCTGGTTCCGCGTAGGGTGAAGTTTCCAGGCGGAGGCGATGCCCAAGGCACTCTGGGGGACAAAGCCCTTGCGTGCCTTGCAAAAGGCTAAAAAAGGTTTAGAATTCAACAACCTAACACGAAGGCTTGCATCTTTTTGGCAGTTCAGTTCATCCAAGGTTGAGTGAAAGACACTCAAGTGAAAACCATGGGCGATCCTATCTCTTATTCTGCTTCCGAGCACACTGCTTACGAAACCACGGAGCGGTCGCTGCCGATATTGCCGGTGCGCGACACGGTCCTGTTCCCCCACGCGGTGCTGCCGCTGACGGTGGGGCGAGAGAGTTCTGTGCAGCTGATCAACTCTTTGGGCGACGACAAGACCATCGTAGTGGTGGCGCAGCGCGAGGCGCGGGTGGACACGCCACAGCCTACCGATCTGTACGCCATCGGAACGCTGGCGGTGGTGCACAAAGTGGTTAAGATGCCCAACCAGAGTCTGTTTGTTTTTGCGGAGGGACTGGAGCGGGTGCGGCTGGCGGATTTCGCGCAGCTCTCGCCGTTCATGCGGGCGCGGGTGACCACGGTTCCGGAGACGATTCCGCCGAAGGATTCCGAGATTGAGGCGCTGCAGCGCAACGTGCTGACCTTGTTCCAGCAGATCGTGGCCGGTTCGCCGACGCTCTCGGACGAGCTTTCGACGGTGGCGATGAACATTGAAGAACCGGGACGGCTGGTGGACTTTATCGCCTCGTCGCTGCCCTCGCTTTCGACGGCCGATAAGCAGGAGACGCTGGAGACGAGCGACGTGCGGGCGCGGCTGGGAAAAATCAATCAGCACCTGGCCAAGGAACTGGAAGTGCAGCAACTGCGAAACAAGATCCAGTCGGAAGTGCAGGATCGGGTGCAGCAGACGCAGCGCGAGTACTACTTGCGCGAGCAGATGAAGGCGATCCAAAAAGAACTGGGCGAGCAGGACGAGGGCCAGCGCGACACCGACGAACTGAAGCA
>JBEKWX010000058.1:0-13241 GCA_049512675.1 Terriglobales bacterium
ACCAACCGCTGGTCTTCGAGCGTATAGTTCCGGCCTTTACGGATCAGTTCCGCAACGTCTTTCTCCGCCAGAAAATACTCGTCGAACCACCCAATCTGCGAGAGCACCTGCAAGTCGGTGAAATCCTGAGTTTGAAAATATTTCTCCGCTCGCTCCGGCGATTCCCCCACCCCGTGAAATTTCTCCCACAGCTCGCGGTACCGCGGATAGCGCCCGATTACATTCACCGTATTCGCCTGAAACAGATATTCCAGCGCAAAGCGCCGCTCCCCTTCTGTCAGGTCCTTCGCGGGCTTCGTCGCAACCTGCAGAAAAGGGTCCTGCGCCTCGCCCAAAACATAATCCTGAATCTGCGCGATCAGCGAGGGCACCAGGTTGAACGTCTGATGCACCTGCGGGAACTCGTCCAGCAACTTCACCATCCCGTAGTAGTCTTTCAAAGCATGGAGGCGAGTCCAGGGCAGCCGATACTGCCCCGTCACCAGGTCTTTGTAGAACGGCTGGTGCTGGTGCCACAGGACGACAACGCGCAGGTGGGCCATGACTTCCGATTCCACTTAGTACATCGGCAATTTTTTAGTTTAATTGATCCGGCACTATTTCCCGCGCAGAATCGCCCACCCGTGAGCCTTAGAATGGAAAGCAATACAAACTATGAACTCGAAACTAAAAGTCATCTTCTTCGACGTGGGCAACACCCTGCTGTTCCCCAACCGCCAGCGCATTCACGCGTCTCTCGCCGAACGCGGCATCGTGCCCGATAGCGAGCACCTGCGCGATCTGGAATGCCGAACCAAGAATCGGTTCGACGGAATCATGGCTGGAAGAATCACCAAGAACGGCAGCCCCGACCACGGTTTCTGGTGGATGTTCTACTCCCAGTTGCTCTCCGAGATCGGACTAAAAGACACTGACGAAGCGGACGCCATCCGCGACCAACTCGTCGCCGGCATCCAGAATTCCGGCAACTGGGACACGATTCGCCCCGGCACCGCCGAACAACTGAACGAGATCGGCGAGAGCTACCAAATCGCAGTGATCTCCAACGCCGATGGCAAAATCGCAGACGTGTTGCAAAAGTGCGGTATTGCCAATTGCTTCCGCACCATCACCGACTCCGGACTCGTCGGCTACGAGAAGCCGCACCCGGAAATTTTTCGCCAAGCCCTAAAGAGCATGAATGCCGCGCCCGAAGAGAGCCTCTATGTCGGCGACGTCTATTCCGTCGACTATCTCGGCGCCACCGGCGCAGGCATGCAAGCGCTGTTGATGGACATCCCCGACGCCTACCGCGACAAAGAAGTGCCGCGAGTTGAATCGCTAGCGGAGTTGCAGAAGATCCTGCGCGGAAAAGTCTAATTTCCAGTAGAGACGCCGGGTGCCCCACTCATCGCGTTCTTTGCGATGAGTGGGATGCCGCGAGCACTTCACGTCCGCGATCCACCCCCTCCAAGTTGTCATCCTGACCCTGAGCGCAGCCGAAGCGAAAGGACCTATGCATTGGAATTCCCAGTGCACAGGAAAGTCGGTGGTGCCCTTGCTTTTGGGTGGCGCAGCGCTTTCAGCGCTGCGATAACCGGATCGTTTTGAGTGCGGCTTTAGCCGCTGAGGGCGCCCGCTCTGCTCGACTTTACTGCACCGCAATCACCTGGTGATCGTGGCAATCGGGACGGATCATCTGATACAGATTCGCCAGCAACTCCGGCCCGTATCGCGCCACAAAGCTCACTCCTGCAACTTCGCGCTCCTGCAGCGCCTTATGCGGAAACAGGGCGTGGATCAAGGCGTCCGCGTGCCGCGTGATGACCTCATTCCGCAGCAGCTCCGCGCGTGACGCGCGCCGGTGCAGCCGGTTGATTTGATTCCACATGCTCATCCGGGCACGGTCTGCCGCCTGGATAAGCGTTGAATCCAATTTGCCGATCGCTTCGCGAACCGCCGCCATCGACTGCTCCGCGCTCGCATAGGCTTCCGAAAAGCGGGCCTGCAAATCCGATGGCAGCGAACGAGCGGCAATCGCTTCGCGAACTTTTTCCGTGCCTTGGAGCACTTCGGGCAGACCCAGTTGGTAGCGCGTCAGAATGCGCTCTGCCTTGGCTTCGAGCAAAGTCGCCGAAAACCGCGGCAGGATCGGCGTCACGCGTCCCAGTAGTTTCTCGTAGACGACGGCGGCCTGCGCAAAGTATGCGACTTCGGCCGATCCTCCGGTATAGACGAGCGTAGGCAACAGGTAATCCTGCACCACGGGACGAAACAGAACATTCGGGCTGAACTTCTCTGGAGCCTGTTCAATCTGGTCAACCAGTTCCTTGGGCGAGATCCGCTCCTCACCGACCGCGAACTCACCGCCGCTGGCGCCATTATTTCTGCGACGCACTACAGTACGACTGCCATTCTTCACCTCAAAAAGCAGCGTGGTCGCCGAAGTCACCTTCACTTGCTGGTGATATCCCGCCGCTTCCAGCGCCTTGCCGCGCCCGAGCAGTGCCTCATCGAGCTCGGAGGCCCGTTCGATCGCCGCGCGGAACAGGGGTTTCGCCAGGTCATGAAAATCCTTTTCGGCTGGATCAAGCAGAATGACGCCCCAATCCGCAAACAGCCGCGTAAACAGCAGGGCAAACGCACTACCCAGAGTTTCACCCGGACGATACGCCTGACGCAGCCATGTCGTAACCTCGGAATCTCCCAACAGCGTGGCGGCGCGCTCGACCACCGCCTCAATTTCCGCCCCAAACTTGACCGCGCCCACGGGCGCATCGGAGACCCCTTGGCTTTCCACCACAAATGGTTCCGGAAGCTCGTGCTCAGAAACGAGCGCGACATGGTTGACTTCGGCCAAATCGTGATCCTCGGTCGCCAGCCAAAAGACCGGGACGCAGTCGACTCCGGCCGCCGTAGCCTGTTCCGCCAGTTTGACCGCCGTCAGCGCCTTGAAAATCGAAAACAGCGGCCCCCCGAACAAACCAACTTGCTGCCCCGTAACCGCCGCCAGCGCCCCGCGCCGGAACCGCTCAATATTTGCCAGAGCCTTGGCAGAAGCTCCCCAAGCGCGATTCTGTCGCTCGAGAATTTCGCTAACCTTGGCGCGACGCGAGGCGTCGTAAGCGACGCGCTGGGATTCTTCTTTTACCCACTCGGAAAAAATCGGCGACCGCGGATACATCCCGCGAACCGAAGCGGTGTAGGAAAGATAATCAAGGAAGAGACGTGAGGTGTGCGGAATCTGCGTGAACGGCAAACACTGAGCCTTCATCGACAACTCTCCGCACATGTCTCGACACACCGGCGAAATCTTGCGATCCGCATATGCTTCCAGCCCCTCAGAAGCTCAAGCGCGGTAGCTCTTGCGCGCGTTCCAAGGTACCACTTCCCAGGCAGCCAGCACGAAACTCAACTACATCTGATGATGCGCAAGCGCTCCGGTTGCAGAGAATGGTAGGGAATGGGTTAGCGATGGGCGCGGCAAGAATGATGCGACTCGGGTTGCTGGTGTAATAGCGATGTTTCAACAGCTATACCTTGGAGCATTTCAGAATTGAGGGGCCAAGTGCTTGGGGGTAGATGGACGACCATGGCGACGATGGGGGATAATCTGACGATGGAGGATGATTGAATGAACGGATTTAAGTTTCTTGCGTTAGCCGCTGTTGCCGGAATCTGCTTCGCGGCGACTACTCCCACAATACAGGCTCAGGTAGCCGTCGAGATCGGAGTCGCGCCGGTGTGTCCCTATGGGTACTACGATGTCCCGCCGTACGAATGCGCTCCCTATGGGTACTATGGCCCGGAATGGTTTGTAGGTGGCGTCTTCGTTGGGGCGGGCCCGTGGTTTCACGGCCCAGCCAACTTCCATGGCCACGTAAACAACCGTTTCCATCCTGAGCACGGCTATACCGGCCCAAGGCCAGCCCGTGGCGATAAACCCGAGCCGGGAAAGCCTCTCAATAAGGTTGCCCACTTCAAAGCAAACGAAGTGCGCGATGGACACGGCCACGTAGTTGGCAAAAAATAATTGATAGCAGCCGGGTGCCCACTCGTTCGTCCTTTGTGAACGAGTGGGCTATAGCGCTGCCGCCTGACTTCTAACGCCTCTCAAACACCACTGCAACCTTATCTTCATAAGCGACCCGCCAATCCCGAGGCAGTTCGCGAAGCAGGTTGGCCAGCGTCGAGTCGCTGGGCAAAAGCGCCGTGCGAATCTGCCAATCTTTCAGCACGCTCTGCCATCCCGGCTCTCCCTGTGTCAGAACCAGGTACTGGCGAATCCGGTCCGAGCCATAGAGATCGTGACGGTCATCGATTACGACCTTCCGCGCGGGATACATCTTGTAGATGAGATAGCCTCCCCAAGCATCGGTCGAGAAGACCGGCTCCGCTGTAGCTTGATCCTGGCCTGTGTGGTGGCGGGTCTCTGACCCGCGATCGGGCCGGAGGCCCGACACCACACCAGCAGGTTCCTCCTGCTGCAGAAAGTTCACCGCCGCCACCGGCAATTTCGTCGGATCAAATTGCGCATGAATCAGCTGTCGCGAGCCCAGCCATCCACCCTCAAGACAGATCGCGAATGCCAAGGCCACTGAGACCACCGGCCACAGATGCCCGCGAAGTTCCATTTCCTGCGCACCCATGCGATCGGAGAAGTCAGAAATCCGGGCCGCGCCGTTACGCACCCAGTGCCAGGCGCCCGGCTTATCCGCCAGTGCAGCGAAGTTTCCCCACAAGATCGGCCCCGCGATCAGCACCAGCAGCATCGAAGAAACCGGAAGATTGCGCGACGAATAAAATCCCGCATACACCGCCAGCAGCACGACCAGTAAGTGACTAAGCCGCACCTTCCTACGCCCGCCCGAAAGACGATCGCCCGAAAAACGCCCGCCCGCAAACGCAATCACAACCAGCACCAGGATGACCGCAAACGCGCGCTGCGACCAGCCGTGAAAATCAGGCGAGCGGAATTCGTCGATATGGTTCATCAGGTAGCGATCGCCCAGATAGCGATAAATGTGCGCGTGCAGTCGCCACCCAAACGGATTCACGAGCGTCGCCACCGCCGAGACCGCGAAGGCCGAAGCCATGGCACGGGCCCGATGCGAGGCGCGAATCGCCGCGAATGCATCTGGAGTGCGCAGGCTTTCTACCAACGCCGCAAAGGTGTAGATTCCGAGCAGCGCTGTTCCAAAGAGCCAGCCGCCGTGCACGTTTACCCAAAGCAACATCGAGGCGGGAAAGAACCAGGTGATCGATCGCGGCAGGCTTTCGTCTTCGCATCCTTCCCATCGATTCAGCACCGCAAACCAGAGCAGCGAAAAAAGCCAGCTCACAATGTGTGGCCGCGCATAGAGATGAATTGTCGCAGCGGCCTCCGCCAGCAACATCAGCAGAATCGCCAGCAGCAGACGTGTCCCGCCCCGCAGCAGTAGCGAAAGCAGCAGCACGAAAATCGCGGCTGCCAACCAGGCGCACAACCAAACCACTCCGTTCAGTCCGCAAGCCTGGTGCAAAATCCCGAGCACAATGTCGTACAGCCACTCCCAATCAAACCAGGGCTGACCTTGCATGGTGGAAGAAAACGGATCGGTGCGCGGAAGCGAGTGCGTCGCCAGAATCTGCTCGCCGTTTCGGATGTGCCACCCGATATCCGCATCCGCCAGCGGCCGATTCGACAAAGGCCCCGCCAAAAGAGACCAGAAAAGAAAAATGAAAATGATATCGCGGACGGAAGGCAGGAGAAAACGTAGGAACGAACTGGGCTGCGCCGGAGTCATCAAAGTTTGAGGAAGCACGGTGCGACGAAGCAAAGTGTGAAGAAGCAGTGTATGCGGAGGACGGGCGCTGTAGCCAGCGGAATGGTGCGAAGCCGGCCTGCGCGTGATGCGCCGTCTCCGCTGCCGATATAATCAACTTGTCGTGAAACGCGCCGCTGTTTTCGTCTTTGTGGTTTCGCTGCTTTTCTGCCCGTCGCTTCGCGCCCAGGACAGCACCACCTCCGCTCGAACTGCAGTCGGCCGCATCGTCGTCGGCCACACCCTGGTCGTGATTCCCTTCGAGAATGCTTCCCCCACGCCGGGCCTGGAATGGCTCGGCGAATCTTTTTCCGAAACCTTCCACCAGCAACTTGATTCTCCCATTCTGTACGTGGCCAGCCGTGACGAGCGGCTCCGCGCCTACGATCGCCAGGGCGTTCCGGCCGGCGTCCATGCTTCGCGAGCCACCCTCTACCGCCTCGCCGAGCAGATGGATGTTGATTACGCTGTCCTTGGTTCCTACAGTTACGACGGCGAGCGCCTGACTGCCAGCGCCCAGTTGCTCGACATGCGAGCTCAGAAACTCTCACCCGCTGTCACCGAGTCCGCGCCCCTGGCCGATGTTGGCCGGCTGCAATCCGCACTGGCGTGGGATCTGCTTTCCCTCATCCACGCCGATTTTTCCCTGCCCAAGGAAAAGTACATCGCCAGCGTTGCTCCCGTGCGCCTCGACGCCCTGGAAAATTACATACGCGGCATGCTCGCCACCACTGCCGAAGAAAAAGTGCAGCACTATCGCGAAGCCGTCCGCCTTAATCCCGATTATGCTAACGCCTGGCTGGAACTCGGCAAGACCTATTACCTCCAGCGTGCTTACGAACCGGCGATCGCCGCCCTGGGCCAGGTTCAGCCTTCTTCCGCAGTCGCTCGCGAAGCCAATTTCTATCTCGGTCTCGCCGCCTACGCTCATGGAGACTTCGCGAAATCCGACAGCGCGTTCCAGTTCGTGGCCGCGCGCCTGCCTCTGGCCGAGGTCTACAACAACCTCGGAGTGGTCGCTGCCCGCCGCGGCCAGAAAAAGGCCGTCGACTATTTCGAGAGCGCGATTCAGAACGATCCCAGCGACCCTGACTATCATTTCAACCTGGGAGTGACTCTGACCCAGTCTGGCGATCGCGCCGGCGCGGCCCGCGAACTGCGCGCAACGCTCGATCGTCGCCCGAACGACGCTGAAGCGAAAATGTTGCTCGACTATCTGTCGCCGACGCCCGGAATTATCGTGCCGGCCAGCACGACATCGAAGATCCCATTCGAGCGCATCAAGCGCACCTACGAGGAAGACGCCTTCCGCCAGATGACCATGCAAATGGGGAGCTGGGCCGAGCAGCAATTTGCCCGCTCCGATCCCCGCGCCCACGCGCGTTTTCACCTCGAACTCGGCAAAGAACTCCTGGCCCACGGATTCACCACCGAAGCCGAAGCCGAATTCCGCCACGCCGCAGCCGTCGATCCGTCAAGCCCCGCGCCGCTCACCGCCCTGGCCGAAGATTACGACGCTCGCGGCGATGCCTTCGAGGCCCGCGCCCAGGCCGAGGCCGCGCTCCGCATTCGCGAGTCGGCGGAAGCCTACCTGTTTCTTGCCCGGCTCGATTTGCGAGAAAATAGAATGGAAGCAGCCGCTCAGAACATCGATCGCGCGCTGCAACTCGAACCCGGCAATTCCACGGGCCAGGACCTGAAGCGCACGTTAGCAGCCAAGCTCGCGGAGAAAGCGCAGCCGCTGTCACAGCCATGAAATCAGCTCGCAGCTCTCGGTTCTCAGCTCTCAGAAGCGCCACTGTGGGGACGATCGCCCATGTAGGGACGGGCGCCCTCGCCCGTCCGCGTAGCGACAGCCGCCCTCGGCTGTCCGGCCGAGCAAAGCTCGGCAGTAGCCCGTGCCCAAGGCAACCATGGATTCGCCAAGCGGCCAGCTGCATCGCACTACTCTTTCTGTTCGCCGCCGTCTCGCCCGCCGAAGTCTTGCGGATCGCAGTGAATGACGCCATCCAGCCCGTCACCGCCGAATACATTGGCCGCGCCCTCGCCGCCGCAGCCGCCAACCACGATCAAGCCGTCCTGATCGAGATGAACACTCCCGGAGGACTGGTCGATTCGACGCGCGAAATCATAGAAAAAATTGTGGCCTCGCCGGTGCCGGTCATCATCTACGTGACGCCCAGCGGCAGCCGCGCCGCCTCCGCCGGCTTCTTCATCCTCGAATCGGCAGACGTCGCCGCCATGGCGCCCGGAACCAACACCGGCGCAGCGCATCCCGTCATCCTCGGCGGCGACAAGATGGACGACATAATGAAAATGAAAATGGAGAACGACGCCGCGGCCCTGATGCGTTCCGTCGTAGCCAAGCGCGGTCGCAACGTCGAACTGGCGGAGAGCGCCGTGCGCGAGTCGAAGTCCTTTACCGACCAGGAAGCGCTCGACAAGAAACTGATCGAGTACATTGCTCCGAGCGAGCAGGACCTGTTCCACCAATTGAACGGCAAGAGCTTCAAGCGTTTTAACGGCACAACCGTCACCCTCGACCTTGACAACCAGCCGGTGCGCGACTACCGCATGACGCTCAAGGAGCGCATCCTCTCCTACCTCATGGACCCGAACGTAGCCTTCATCCTGCTAGCCATAGGCGCGCTCGCGCTGTATGCCGAATTCAACCATCCCGGCGCGGTCATTCCCGGAACCGTGGGCGTGGTCTTCATCCTTCTGGCGGCCTTCGCGTTGAACCTGATGCCGGTGCGCTTCGCCGCCATTGCCATGATCATCGGAGCCTTTGCGCTCTTCGCCGCCGAAGCCAAGGTCGCCAGCCACGGCGTGCTCACCACCGGAGGCATTGTCCTGTTGACGCTGGGCGGCCTGTTTCTAGTCGATGCGCCCATCCCCGAAATGCGCGTCCACCTCCTGACCGCGCTAGCCGTAAGCATCCCGCTCGGACTCATCACCGCCTTCCTGATGAGCATCGCCGTGCGCGCCCGCCGCAACAAGATTGTCACCGGCAAACAAGGATTGATCGGCGAAATCGGAATCGCGCAAACCATGCTCGCGCCGTCCGGAAAAGTGTTCGTGCACGGCGAGCTTTGGGACGCCGTCTCCACCGTCCCCATTCCCGCCGGAGAACAAATAGTCGTGCGCCAGGTCGATGGGCTCACGCTGCGGGTCGATCCCGTGGCGGCGGCAAAACCCGTGATGGCGTGAGAACTAAGCTCCCCAAATAACGGTGATGGCGTGAGAATTAGGTGCCCGAAATAAAATGTCATCCTGAGCGGAGTAGCCGCTTCGCGAAGCGAAGCAGCTACGCAGTCGAAGGACCCCTACACCCCCCGCAACTCCCAGCAAATTGTCAAGGCAAGACCCGTGTAGAGCGGACACTCCTGTCCGCTGCCTCTGACTCTGATTTATGGATGTCGAGTGGCCGGGTGCCCCACCCTTCGTTTTCTGAAGGGTGGGATTCTGCGCCCACCGCTCGTGATCTTTCGCCGACTCCTGCAACCCCCTCGACCGTAGAGCGCACCGATGATCCCCACCACCCACCCTTTTCGCAAAGTGCGCGAAAAAGATGGGGGCACCCGGCGGGGATCGGCGGTGACGACATGCCCGCGCAGTTGTTGAGGAACATGCGGGCGCCCAACATAAAATGTCATCCTGAGCGGAGTAGCCGCTTCGCGAAGCGAAGCAGCTACGCAGTCGAAGGACCCCTACCCCCCCGAAACCCCCAGCAAAGTGTCAAGGCAAGACCCGTGTGGAGCGGACACTCCTGTCCGCTGCCTCTGACTCTGATTTGTGGATGTCGAGTGGCCGGGTGCCCCACCCTTCGTTTTTTGAAGGGTGGGATTCTGCGCCCACCGCCTGTGATCTTTCGCCGGCTCCTGTAGCCCCCTCAATCGTAGAGCGCACCGATGATCCCCATCACCCACCCTTTTCGCAAAGTGCGCGAAAAAGATGAGGTGTCCGGCAACGAACCCAAAAAGTGAGGGTGGGACTTAGAGATGTGAGGAAATCCAACGCTTCAAGAGACCTCGAGCGAACTCACTTGCCTTGGCCAACGTGGGCGGATTCGATGGGAGCGGGTATTCCTTCGGATTGCCGAGATGTCTGTGATGATTCGCAGTTTGTCGGACGGCGCGGGCCTGCTTTTTATCCGCGTATCCGGCTCTAGCGATACGGTCTACGCCGCCGACGAAATCTATCATGTCGTAGACTTGCGACCAACTGAGTTCGCTATCACCGTGGAGACTGAATGCTTCTTCAACTGCTGAATCACAGATCATGACTTCGAAAATTGCTGATCCCAGCGGCTGCGTGCCGCGCATACTCTTAAGTTCTGCGAGACCCTTGGACGAAACCACGTTGACGGAGACGGAATCCCGCAGGGTACGAAACGATTTGCCTTCCGCGCTGATCCAGTTGATGTATTCGACCGAGAAAGTGGGAGTGAAGTTACCGTAGAGTGCCAGGATATGGTTAATGCGAGAAACTATATCGTCCGCTATTGCGAGGACTTCATCGCCCGCCGTACAGGGTGCGAACTCTGACGACTCCAAAACCCAATTCTCTTCTTGCTTCTTGATTCTTTGCTTCCTGATTCGTGCGCCGTCGCTGTCAAAGCACAGGGCGATGGATTCAAGCACGTCGGCTTGCCCCGTTAGTACTGCCCCGGCATATTGTATGGGAAGACTGGCCTTTGCCACGGCCTGTTGAGCAGGCGCGGAAGGAGGCGTCGTCGGTTTCGGAGCACCCGGCGGGTTCGGAGTGCATGTGAGTGAGAATCCCCATATCTCGGAGTCCCCTGGGACGGTGACTGTTGAGGTGAGCACCGGCACGTTCACTTCCCCTCTGAGAACTCTCAACATCTTAACGCGAGGCCGGGTGCCCCGCCCTCCGTTTTTCGAACGGTGAGATTCTGCGCCCACCGGCGGGTGGCCCACCCCACCATCGTCATTGGAAAATCCGGAGGGTGCCCCGTCCAAGCTCCGCTTGGGCGGGCTCTTCGATGTTGTAATCCCTCGAAGTACCCCGAAAATACCTCTACCCTTTTCATCACAAACGCGATGTACGAGCCATCACAGACCTCCAACCGCCCGTCGGCGACAATGGAGTCGACCTGTAGCAGCCCGAGGTGTGCCCATCACCAGGACGCCCCCTCAAAGCCGCCCAGCCCCACTAGTCGACGCTCTTTGACAACACGAAGTTGAGGCAGTCAGCTGTCAAGCCCCTGTCAAATCCAGCGAGGAAGCCAGACAAGCTAACTCCTTTGAAAGGAATTTCCCGCCAAAGTTATGATTCTAAAGGACAGGGGTATTAAAATTTTTTCGTGATGCCGGATAGTACCTTAGGAGTAAACAAATCGCACCCAAAGTGAGAAAGTCAAGCTAAGTCCTTATTCCTGAATACTTTGACAATAAGTCATTTGTATTGAATACTTTGGCGGCATACACACGCTAACCCAATGATTCCAATAGACATGGGGAGGGGGGGGTAGGGGGGGTGGGGGGTAACCACCGCACTAGATGGTTAGTATCGTATCAGTGAATAGGCAGGAAATTCATTCGCCCCCCGCATCATCCTGGACACTCTGCTCGTCCGTTCCTCACAGCCCGCACTCGCTCGCGTGCGCTACAATCCGCTCATACTCTGAATCTCGAGTTGTGTGGAGGCATTTATGGATCTCGGGTATCCGGTGATCACCGTTGCCATCGTCATTGTCATCATTTACCTGCTGAGTTCCATCAAGATCCTGGCCGAATATGAGCGCGGCGTCATCTTCCGGCTCGGTCGCCTGATTGCGGCCAAGGGGCCGGGCGTGATTCTGGTCTTCGCCCCGATCGACCGCATGGTGCGGATTTCGCTGCGTCAGGAAGCGCTTGAAGTTCCTCCGCAGGACATCATCACCCGCGATAACGTCACGTTGAAAGTGAACGCGGTTATTTTCCTGCGCGTGATCGATCCCAACAAGGCCGTGGTCGAGGTCTCCAATTACGCCTACCAGACTTCGCAGTTTGCGCAGACTACTTTGCGCTCGGTGCTGGGCGAACAGGAGCTCGACGAATTGCTGGCGCACCGCGACAAGATTAACCTGCGGTTGCAGAGCATCCTGGATACGCACACCTCGCCTTGGGGCGTGAAGGTCACCAACGTGGAAGTCAAACAGGTGGATATGCCCGAGTCGATGTTGCGGGCGATGGCCAAGCAGGCTGAGGCGGAACGCGAGAAGCGGTCGAAGATCATCCATGCCGAGGGCGAGTTCTCGGCCGCGCAGCGCCTGGTGGATGCGGCGCACTTGCTGTCTTCCGAGCCGGCCAGCATCCAGTTGCGGTATCTGCAGACGCTTACTGAAATCGGCGTCGAGAAAAACACGACCGTCGTGTTTCCCGTGCCGATCGATTTCTATTCCGGATTGCAGAACTTGCTGGCTGGCGCGAAAGCGCCGGCCGCGCCGGCTAAAGGCTAGAGGTCAACCCTACTTCCCATGACCACGGCGCAGCAGGATACGGAGATCACGCTCGGCACCGGCCGCATGCTGGGCCTTTTTTTCGCCTTTGTTTTGGTCTGCGCGGTCTTCTTTGCCATCGGCTTTTCGCTCGGCAGAAGAACCGCCAGCGCAGGCGCAGGCCGCTTGCCGGGAGCTGCCGCCGGAACTTCGGCGGATGTCGTTCGGCCCTCGGCCGCAAAAAACGACGCTCTCCAGAAGACACCGCAGTCTGGCGACTTTAGCTTTTACAAGGCGGTAGGCGAGAAGAATGCTAATGCCGCGCTTGCGCCTCCGGATGCGAAGACGCAACCGGCCGAAGCAACCGCAACGTCGCCTCCAACTCCAAAGACCGGCGCAGATGCGGCGAACGCTGCGCCCGCATCGTCAACGGCAGCATCTTCAACCAGCAGCAGTTATTATGTGCAGGTCGCCGCGGTTACCCGGCAGGAAGACGCCGACGCGCTGGTCGAGGCCCTGAAGAAGAAAGAGTATCCCGCCTTCGCTAACAATGCTTCCGTCGACAAGTACTATCGCGTTCAGGTCGGACCCTACGCCGACTTCAAGGATGCCGAGGCCATGCGCGCCCGCCTCGTTAGCGATGGCTATAATCCGATTGTGAAAAAATAGAAAGGAATTTGTAATTAGTAATTTGTAATTTGCAATTTGAAAACCTGAGAGCAAAGGGCATGGGATCGGTTTTAAATTACCAATTACAAATTACCAATTACCAATCTTCGAATGTCCTCCGCCGCTCCCACTCTTGATCGCTTCCTGCACGCCATTGCCGACCCCGCTCGCCGCCGGATTCTGCTTGCGCTCAAGGAAAAGGGCGGATGCTCCTTGGACAAGGAAACCGGGCTATGCGCGGGCGATATCGAGCAGCGGGTGAAGTTGGCGCAGCCTACCGTTTCGCATCACATGCGCATCCTGGAGAAGGCCGGCCTGGTGGAAGCCAAGCGCGAGGGTCACTGGCG